>DASYDW010000123.1 GCA_036499395.1 Pirellulales bacterium | reverse complement strand
CATTTCGGCGGCCACGGTGCTGACGCCCTCGGCGCTGCCACTGCTGGTGACGCCGATTGAACGTAGCTGGGATCCCTTGCTCTCGTCCAACGGCAGAAAGCGATGCACCAGAGCCTGGTATTGATCAGCGATCGGAGCGATGCGCGGATCGATCAGACGCGGTGGCACGAATTGTTCTGTGACTGTGATCATGACGCAGCTCTTTAGTTAAGTTGGAACTCGTTGCGCAAATGACGCGGGACGGACAGCAGGACGGGAACTCCCAGTTCGCGTTCCACTTCTTCCGGAGTCTTGACCGAACGGTCGAAGTGTTCCGTCGCGAAAGCCAAGGTCAAGGAACCGAGCGTCGCCAACAGCAGGCCGCAAGCCAGGGCCAACCCCTTCTTCGGGCTCACCGGCTTCGCGACGAATGTGGGCGGTTGAACTACGTTGACGTTCGAGATGCGATCGCTTTCCAAGGCCTCGTCGATGCGGGCTTGTTCGCGATTCTGAGCGTACTGGCGGTAGCTGGTCTCGAGCATCTCGGTGTGGCGAACCAACTCGTTGACGCGCTCTTGCGTGTCATTCAATTCGGTCAAGCGACCGCGAATGTCCGCCATCTGCGTGTCGAGCGACTTGGCCTCGGCCTCTTCCCCTGCCAACTGAGCCTCCGAGATCAGCAGGTCCTTTTGTCCATCCTGGTAAACCGGATTGAGCTTCTTGGTGGACTGGCTGCGACGCGCCTCTTGCTCGGCGAGGATGGACTTCATCTCGGTTACCTGGCGACGGATCGCTTGCAGGCCGGGATGATCATCCGTGTGACGCGAGGCGGCCGAATTCTCTTCGATCTGCAGCTTGTACAATTCGTTCCGCATCGAATCGCCGGCCACGTTTGGCAGGCCGGTGGTCTCTTCGGATGTCAGTTGTTCTGGGATCGCAGTTAGTTTTTCCTTCAAGGCCTTGATCTTGGCGGTGCTGGTCGCGCGAGCGCGGTTGTTTTCCAGCATGCGGGTCTCGATGGCATTGACCTGTTGTTGAATGCTCTCGCGCTGGCCGTCGATCGACAGCAGGCCGATCTTGTTCTTGGCCGAACGCAGTTCTTCATTGGCCTTGTCGAGCTGATCCTTCAACAGCGTCGATTGCTCGACGAAGAAGTCATGCGAGCCCGACGTGCGGTTGGCCTTGGCGTGCCGCGACGTGTAGGCCGCGACGAAAGTGTCGGCGATGGTCTGGGCCAAGCGCGGGTCGCGTGCCTTGCATTTGACCGCGATGACGTTCGACTTGCGGGCCGAGGTGCAAGTGATCGACTTCTCGAGCTTGCGGATCGCCTGCTCCTCGGGCGTGCCTTCGTTCGACTGCGTGATGAACGCAATCGTGGCCGTAAGCGGCGTGGTGAACGTGGCGAACCAGGTCTTCTTGCCGTCAGCGGTGGTGCGCAGAATCGTGTCTGAGCCCAGCTTGGCGACGACGTCCTGCAGCAACACTCGGCTGCGCAGGATATCTAGTTCGGAGTTGATTTCACTTTCGCGCGACGGTTCGACCGAAACGGTTTGCCCCATGGCTGCCGTAGGGTCGAGGCCGACGCTCTCCTTGCCCATGCGCACGAACAAGCGCGCTTCGGACATGTAGGTGCGCGGCATGACGACCAGCGCCGCAATGACCAGTCCCATGGTCGCGGTAAAGAACCACAGCATCTGCCGCTTGTGGCGGAAGAGTACGCGAACCAGGTCGCGTGCTGTCGAACGTTTTGCACTACGCGTCTGCATGGTTGATCCTCTTTTCGTTGTCAAATTCGCTAAGCACGCAATCTTCTCAGTCGCGATTTAAGGATCGCGTGTCGCGGCAAGCAACGGCTAATGTGTGGGAGCTAGGTGGACACAAGGGGGAAACGTTCCAATGTTTTTTTCGTTTTCTCTTCACGACCGGCCTTCGACGGTCGCCGGGCGGCTGTGGACCATGGGTCATCACGAAGAGTGCTCCGCCCGCGGGCGCACCCCGTCCCCTCTGCCGTCCGCCTTAATTCCGCCACAAACTTAGCTCGGGAATTGCGAAGTCGCCGGCGGCAAGCCATTCGCGGCTGATTAAAGTCCAGAATTCGACAGCTAATTGCTCTTCGACGTAGGCGTAAGGCAGCCAGCCGTAACCGTTTTCACCCCAACTGGTTCCCCAGGAATTGCGCACGCGGAGCGCCCCGCGCGAGCCGTCCAGCCAGGTATCGTCGTACCCCACGGCCACGAGTGCCTGTCCGCCGCGCACCACTTCAAACGTGGGGCGATAAGGCAACACACCGTTGCGAGAAAGCCCGCTGGGGAGCGCCACGCCGAAGGCGACAGGGAAGCCGGCCGCCAGGAACGACTTCACCCGTCCCAGCGTCATACCGCCCGACTGATTACGCCGGTCGATGCGCAGATAATGCAGGCCCCGAAACTCGCCACCGTGGTGGTACAAGTACGGTTCCGGCATGGTGTCCAGGCGCTGGGGGTCATAGGGCCATTGATGCTCGGGCGGAACGCCGCATCGCGCCAGGGCCTTCAGCGCGCTGCGCAGATCGCCGCCGCAATCTCCGCTGCCTCCGGCTACGCGCCGTGCGTTGTAATAGAGGAACAGGCGCGACGGGCGCACGGCGCGGCCCCTCGCGCGGCGCTCGAAGTATTCGAGCAGCCCCAGACAAGCGTGCGCCGACGAAGATTGCAAAGCGAGTTGATCCCACGGGTCGACGAGAAATTCACTCAGGTCGACGCGTGTTTCCGCGGCGGGGGTGGATGCTCCCGCCTCGACAAGCTGCTGAAACAATCTTTGAACGGGGGGCGATTCGGGCGTGAAATCGCGAAAGTCCGGCAGGCTTGGCAGCCAACCGGTACCTTGCGGTTCAAAATGCGTCATTCACCTGGCCTCCACGGCACGGGGTGGCCCAGAGCGACGGCAAAATGCGGTCGGCTCGACGATTTCGCCGTGGCGTGTGCCACGTTCCCTGCGAAAATCGTAAGACGGCGGCGAGTTCTAAGGTGGTGCGTATGCGCGCCGCTTGCCAAGAAAGCGGCGCCCCGAATCGTTGCAACAAACAAATGCTTCCCCTGAAACTGACCCCGATGGAGTCAGCATAGGTAGCGCGTTGCGGAGGCCAAGGTGAGGAAAGGGGAAGCTCTGGGGGCGCGTGGGCCGAGGCGCGCGCAAAAAAATAGCCAGGACGGGGAGGATATTATGGAACGCCTGAGGGATTTCAGGCCGTGGAGGTGCAATCTTCGGCGTTGACCATCGCCGGTTCCCAGCGAATTCCTTCGCCGCTGCCGTCACCCATGAAGCGCAAAAGAGTGCGCTTTTGATTCCGATTCAGCGCCTTGATGGTGTCGTGCAAACGACGGCGCGGATCGAGATTTGGCGAAGGGCTGAGCGGATCGTCGATGCGTGCCGGCCAGCCTTCTTCTTCGAAGGCGACGAGCACCGTCTCTTGATTGGCCGAAGGAAGCTTGAACTCCTTCACCACCTGACCGTCGAACCGTAATTGCCGTCGGTCGCGATCCCACTTCGGCAAACCGAGTTGATCTTCGGCGGCGGGAATACGGCAGATGGCCACGCGTGGTTCGGCCACCGTTGCCGCCGGCGTCTTGCTTTCGCCGCAGACCTCGCGCGCCAAGGATGCGCCCGAGGTGGTTAATACGACGCACGTCTGGGGCGAGAACATCACGGCCCCCGTGCGGCTGAAATGGCGCTCTTGATCATCGGGCTTCGTGATCTCGGCCGCGTGATCGACGTATCCTTTGCACGATAGCCAGCGCAGATCGCTGGTCGTCAGATGGGCACCGGCCAGCACATGCATTTCGACAGCAAACGACCAGACATCGTGGTCCAATTCCACGGCATAATCGTGGGCTCTCAACAGCAACCACAGCGCATCGCGCAAATGATCGCGCACCTCGGGACGTCGATTAACGTCCAGACGGCGCGCAGCCCATGTGCGCGGCTGAGAATAGGTTTCTGTCGGTCCCATGCTGGCATCCGTCGACATGGTCGCGCTTGCCCAATGCCACAACGATCCTGTGCGGAGACTCCGAGTACTGTGGGCGGGCTCCCGCAAGTGGAGTGATGCCGTCTGCGATTGACTGCATCTTGCAGGAACAGTAATCCATCTCTCGCTGTGAGTTTGCCATCCTAGCCGTCGTTTCCGGCCTGTCGATAGGCAAATACGGGAAAATCCGGCAATTAGATGTACTTATAAAATCGTAATATCAATGAGCCCCATCCGGATTCGCGTATCTCGAATCATGGCAATGAGATCGGAGACGCGCTCGGGGACGTTGATCGATGGCCCCCCAGGCAGGTCATTGCGCGACCAATGCCCGCCTACAGGGGTAGTGTGAAATCCCTAGCGCGCTATCTCACGGCACGGACGGACAATCGGCTAGTGAGACGTCGGCGAAACTAGGCCCGTGCTCAGTCCTTGGAAGACCGTGAAGTTGAACGGGATCACGCCATACAAGCCGCGCGTGAAAATCAGGCTGATCGCGTCGTCGACCACCAGAATGGCCCGTTTGGGAACCACCACCACATCGGAGTCGCGCAGCCAGATCTCATCCGCCGGGCAAGGGGCATGACCGAAGAGCGCTTTGCATACGGTCAACTGCGTGGCCATCAGGTTCCAACATTCATCGCGGCGGAACACCACGATGTGGTTTACATTGCCGCCGACGTTCCAGCCGCCGGCCAATGCAATCGACTGCATCAGCGTTGTGGGACCGGTCAATTCGTAGCGGCCCGGCAGCCTCACTTCACCGACGACAAAGACATACCGCGGGGCGCGTTCCAAGAGAACCGGCGTGACTTCAAAGCCTTCGACGAGTTGCGTATAGCGAACATCGATCTCGCGTTTCAACTCGTTCAAGGTCAGGCCTTGCGCAGGAATCGAGCCAAGGCCGGGCAACTGGATCGTTCCTTCCGGCGTTACCCGGGCCTCGCGCTGCTGACCGCCTTGGCCTTGCCGGGCATCGACCGTGGCACGCAGCTCTTGCAGCTTCGTATTGAGCTTGATCGGCGTCACCGTGATCGAGGGATCGCGGATGAATTTCCTGTATCGCTCATCGAGATCCTGGCGCACTTCGTCGATCGAGCGGCCCGCGACGCGCACCTGGCCAAGCAGACGTAACGTAATCGTGCCGTCGGGCTGGATGACGACCGAGCGTTGCACGTCGTCGCTAGTCAGCGATTCGATCGTGACTTCATCGCCAACGGTCAATAGATAAGGGGTCGTGCTGGGAATCGTCGTCAAGCGGAAGACCAGTCCCAGCCGGTCGCCGACGCGCAGACGATATTCCGGAACATGGCGCATGCGCGCCGGTCCGATGTATTCGCCTTGCGCAAAGACTTGCCAGGGTATCGGGCGAACGTTTTCCCAAGTCTGGTTATTGCACGCGCCCCCTGTTCCGCAATACACGCCGCAGCGCCACGGGGAGGGCATCGGGCACATCCCTTCGACCACGCCGGGGCCGACGGGCAAATTGGCGAATTCGGCCTGGGAGTTACCTTCGTAGACCGGTCCGGTCAGGGCATCGGCCGGAGGACCGTTGGGTAGCGGTGTCGCGGACGGAGTTCCCAGCACGTCGGGAGAGACGCTCTCGGTTCCCGGAGGCAAGGCCGCCGACGGCGGCTGCGCGGCTCGCGAGAGACCCACGCTGCTGACCAGTAGCGCAATCGTCAATGCGCTCGAGGCCACGCGAAGCGGCGGCGTGCGGCGAGAGGCTAAAACTCCGTTCATGAGCACAACAAGCTTCCTTTCATGCTTGGTGGAACCATCCGTGGTCCCGCTAGCGCACCATCTCCGGATCGGATTTCGCCGGACGTGATACGCGTGCCGCTCCTTCGGCCAACTTGTCTCCAACCCAACCGTATGATCGCTTCGCGGTCTTGGTGTCCTTCGACGGCGGTGCGTCGGATTCGCCATTCGCCTTCGCCACATCGGCCGTCACGAGTTGATCCGGGTCACCACCGGCCGAAGCCTTGATGAACGTTTCCGGATCGACGTATTTCAAAGGTGCCCGGTCGGCGGAAGTCTGCCAGCCAGGCCGGTTGCCCGAATTGCGTGCCAACAGCTCTTGCTCTCGCGCGTGCTTTGCGCCGGCGGTGTTGCCTGTTCGATCGAGGACATCGGCCAGGTTGTGCCAGTTTTCGGGACGCGGTGCGATGTCGATACTGCGGCGGATGGCCATCTCGGCTTCGTTCCATTGACCATACCGGCCGTACAGCACTCCCAACTCGTTGGCAGCCAGATAATTCGTCGGATCGATATCCAGCGTGGCGTGGTACAGGGCCATCGCTTTCGGGCCGGCCGTCATTTTCTTGACGCTGTCTTCGGCGGCCAGCGCCGGCTGCAATCGTCCCAAGCCGTAGAGCGCCATCGCGGCGGCCGGCACGCGCGAACCGGACACGTTGAATTGCTGTTGCGCGTAAGCGTAATAACGCTGCATGGCCACGAGCGGCGGAATCTCGTCCGGGCGGGCGTTCGACCAGACGGGTGTTTTATGTCCGGCCACGATGTCCGAGACGCGCACCATCGTTTGTCCATTGCGCGGGACGAAATCATCCGCCTCGGTCAGGGCCCTCAGACCGGCGGCGACCGCTCGGCTGTGAATCTGCGTGCGCTGCTCGGCGTCCAGCGCCTGAGCGATCAGCACCAGGCCCTGCGTGAATTCGGCCTCGGCCGTAAACAGAGCGCCGCGTTCGGCGAGATTGAATCCGTATTCGATGTGCTCGCCCGCGCGGTTTGAGATCATCGCCAGTTGCTGCGACGCTTCGGCCGCGGTCGTGCCGGACGGCGGACTGGGGGGCATCATCGACGCGACACGCACCGGCGGCATTTGCGCGAGGGGACGTGCCTGAGTTACGGGAGCCGGCTGGACGCGCGGACGTTGTTGCGCTACCTGCGGCGGAGCCGTCACAGGCTGTTCGGTGACAGGTGGCGCGGATCGCTGTGGCTGCTGCGCAACTGCGGATGTCCGGGCCGACGGTGGCGGCGATTTCTCGGTGACCGATGGCTGCGGCTGGGTTACGGCAACTTCCCGAGTGGTAACGGTCGGCGCAACGACCGGAGGTGCGACGACAACTTGTTGCGGAGCCTGAGCCGGCAGTGGCTGGCGCACGGGGCCGACGACTGCGGGTGCCGCGGGTGAATCGATGGGACGCACTGGCGCTTCCAGGCTCATCGGTGCCTTCGGCGGAACGTTCGGCGTCAAGTTCGACAGATTCGACGAGACGGCCGGGGTCGTGGCGCGCGAACCGATTGTCGGTTGCGGCCAATGTCCGATGCCAGTTGGGAACGGGCGCCATTGGCTTGCCGGTGGATTAGTAGCCACGGCCGGCGCTTCGCGAGGCAATACGTCAGTCTCAGCGGCTGGCAAGGTCTCGGCCTGTCGTGTGGCAAGCGACTCTTGCAGCGAGACAGCTTGCGGCGCGGCAACTGGTGCCGGTGCGATGACGGGTTGCGTCGCGACGGCGATCGTCGGTGAACGTGTCGGTTCAACGGCGCTAACATCCGTTTGCTTCGAAACGGTCGGCTGCATGGCAACTGTTGCCGGCGCGGCAGCGGCATTCGTCACAGGCGCCAGTGAGCTGGCGGTCTCGGGCACGGCAGCTTCGGCCCGCGGTTTTGCGGCATGCAATACCGGGGCGGCATTGCGCGGCGCATGGACGGGTCCACCGGGAATCGCGATGCTCAGCGCCGGTGCTGGCTTGAGCGTTGGCGGCGCGGGAGCAGGCGTCGATTCGACAATCGGCGCTGCGACGATCGGAGCAACGGCAACCGGTGCAGCGGCGATCGGTGCGAGAGTTTCGTTCGTCGCCGGCTGCATTATGTCAACTGACGCCTCTTCTTCGACAGGCGCGGGGTCGGCCAATCGTACAGTTGGACGTTGCGGAGCCGTGGCCGTGACGCGTGGTTCGTGCTTGGGTGGTTTCTTGATAGCGGGACGTTGCGGCTTCGTTCCGACGACCGAGACGACAGGCTTCTTGGCAGCGGGCGGATTGCCGGTCGTGGTTTCAGTAACGATTGCCAGCCGACCAGTGCCTGGGGAACTGGCGTCATCGAGCGCGACGCACGGAGTCGCACGGTCGGCGCTATTGGCCGAGGAGTCGATCGCCTCGGCTCGGAGGACGATCCGGGCTTCCGGTTCCGTGGCGGACGAAGTCGCGTCCGGTATCGATGGACGACTGCACCCCGCCAGCGCACAGGCCAGCACCCCGAAGCCGGCCAGGCTGATCGGTTGCAGCGTTCGCCACACCGAGTTTGCTGTGTCGCAATTGGCAGCCATGCAAAAACGATTCGTCCGTGAGTTACGCGGAGAGAGTAACAGCCCTATCTATGAATCGTCGCTGCCATCCTTGCCCATGAGGACGTTGGCGGTAATCGGCGCAACAGACGGTACGTCTTTTCCGGCACAGGCCGTACAATCGTTAAACTCAACCGGGGCGCGGCCGTGTTTTGTCAGAAATCGCATGAATTTTCTCCAAGTTCGCCGGACCGTTTCGATGGTCAAATCTGCGCCGTCTTACCGAGTTATCCCCAGTTGGGGGAACGCGGAGTTGTTGGCGACGTGATGTTATTTGCGCAGCTAGCTGTGCCCAAACTGTTGCTGTCGGCAACAGATGCTCGTTAGGATGCTGGCAACTGCCCGGGGGGCCGGCCGATCGCCAGGGAGCGAAATGCTGTGAGCACCATCACGGTATCCAGAAACACGGCAAACGGGCGCGGCTCGACGCGCCGCGATGTGCTCACCGCGGGCGCGCTCTCGCTGCTTGGGGGAGTGTTCAATACGCAGTCTTTGCTGGCGCTGGACAATGTTGTTCCAGGCGCGCGGCGGCCGGGGCGGGCCAAAAGCGTGGTGCTCATCTATTTGCAAGGCGGCCCGCCGACGCAGGACATGTTCGATATGAAGCCCACGGCCACCGGGGGCGTCGGAGGCGAGTTCAAGCCGATTGCCACGAGCGCCTCGGGCGTCGAAATCTGCGAGCACCTACCGCGAACCGCGCGGTGGATGCACAAAACGGCCATCGTACGGAGCACCTATCACAACGGCGGCTGTCATAAGAACTTGCCCATGTACACCGGCTATGACGTGAACTTGCCGGACGAGGAATTTCGTGACGGGGATCCGCCGAGCATGGGTTCGGTGTGCGCCTACCTCGATCGCTCGACGGCGAAGGAACTGCCGACGTACGCGTATCTTCCTTGCTCGCTTGGGTGGGGTGAGGTGCGGAAGAAAGCCGGACCCCACGGCGGCTTTCTGGGACGCCGGTATGACCCGTTCTGTACCGAATGCACCGCCTACGTTGATCATCCGCCGGATGATATATGGAGCCCGCAGGTCGTGCGCGGCGAACCGAACCTGGCGAGGGCCGAACTGCCCGAGGGCATTACGCTGCCTCGCTTGCAGAATCGTCGCCGACTCGTCGACGTGTTAGACGAAGAATTTCGTGGCTTGGAATCGAGCCGAGACTTTGGCAACTTCCCGCGCGAGCAGCGCCTGGCGTTCGAGATGCTGACCTCGGCCAGGGTGCGCGAAGCCTTCGACCTGGGGCAAGAAACCGATCCGATGCGCGAGCGCTATGGGCGGACACTGTTCGGCTCCTCGACATTGCTGGCCCGAAGGCTTGTCGAACGTGGCGTGCAATTCGTCAACGTGAGTTGGGATAATTTCTCGAAGCGCTTCGACGTCAGCAAGGCCGGCTGGGATACGCACCAACGGAACTTTCCCATGCTGCGTGAAACGCTGTTGCCGAACTTCGACCAGACGTATGCGGCGTTTATCGAAGACCTCGACGCGCGTGGTTTGCTCGATCAGACGCTGGTCGTGACGATGGGAGAAATGGGGCGCACGCCGAAGATTAACGCCAACGGCGGACGTGATCATTGGACCTATTGCTATTCGGTGATGTTCGCCGGCGCTGGCATTCGCGGCGGCACGATTCACGGAGCGTCGGACGCTCAAGCCGCTTTTATCAAGGACAAGCCAGTCCACATTCGCGATATCTGCGCCACGATTTATCACCTGCTAGGCATCGATCCCGCGATGCCGGTCTACGATCGGGCCAATCGGCCGATCGCCGTTTCGCACGGTGGCGTGCCCGTGCATGAGGTCCTGGCCTAGTGGTCCTCATGCTTAAGTCGCGCAAATACAAAACCGAGATCCGCGGCGGGTCGAGCCTGCAATTTCGCCGACCCATCGAAAACGCCTACCTTGAGAAATGCGGTTTTCTTGAAGTGAATCGCCGAGGTGGCCTTATCTACACGCTGTTCCACGGCACGGAAATGTTGCTACTGGCGCGCTACTACGCACACTACAAGGATTGGCAACTTCGCGCCTACCGCTGGCGCATCGCAGCTGCCGAGAAGTACTGGCAAGAGCATCAGTCTCGATGGCTTGCCTACCTAGATTGGCTCGACGATCACGAAGTCGCGGCCGAGATCATTTACGATCGATTGGCGGTGACGTTCACCTGGAATGGAATACGATACGAGTCGCGCGGATTTCTCAAGTATGAGACCGTGCCCGCGAAGGCGGAGCTCTTGGCGAGATTCGACGAGTTTGTCGATGGCCTGGGGGCGTGCGTCCCGTAGCACGTTATCGCCACCGCGGGGATCGGCTCCTACAACCCGCACTTCCCCCTGTGCCATTCGCTTTCTCTCTGCGAATGCACCCCCGGCCGCGGCACAATCGGCGCGATCGTTCGCCCGCCAGTGCAGATGACCTAGCTTTATAGCGTGGCCGGCGAACTCTTCCCTCTCCGCCGCCATGCATCTGGCCGTTTTGGCTATATCAAACATTCTCTCGAGGACCTGACCATGAGTCGTTTACAAGCTTGTGCTAGCGCGCGCGCTGGTCGCATTACGCTCGGCGTGCTCATTGCTGCCGGTTTGATCGGTGGCGCCGTGTTGATGACGCAACTGAGCGGCACGAAGACGGCGATGGCTTTCATTCCCGTCCCGAAGGACAACGGCGCCACACCAGCGGTGCCCAGCGACAAGCCGACGATCTCGGCGGCCGAAGTGTTGGCTCGCTTTCCGACGGACAAGCACGAAGAGTTCATGCGTCGCGCGATTGCCAATTCGCGCAAAGCGGGCGTCGAGTATAAGACCGGAGGTGCCTTCGGCGCCGTGATCGTCGACAGCGATGGTAACGTGATCGCCGACGGCATGAACCACGTGGTCGCCCAGAACGATCCGACATGGCACGGCGAGATGCACGCCATCCGTCAGGCGTGTGCGCTTTTGAAGAAGCCGAAGTTGGATGGCTGCATCCTGTACACCTCGTCCGAGCCATGCCCGATGTGCCTGGCGACCGCCTACTGGGCGGGCGTGGACGGGATCATTTACGGTGCCACGGTTGCCGACTCGAAAAAGTACGGCAACTTCGACGACGCGTTCATTTATGCTCAGTTCGGCAAGCCGAACGACGAGCGCGCGATCTCGCAGCAGTCGGTGTTGCGTCCCGAGGCCGTTGAAGTGTGGAAGGAATACGCCAACCGCACGGACAAGATCGATTACTAGTCCGCGATCGGGAATCACCGCGGCGCATCGCGCGAAGCGGTGAATCCCTGCCAAAATGGGCGTTGGCACGGGAGGAATCGTCTGGCATGGCGATTCCTCCTGCAGGCGCGAGCAGGGAGCCGGACGATATGGCCCTTGGCTTCCGGGATCGTCGAAGCGTGCGAGGCGACGATGTCTTTGTCGATATTGGGGGCCTGCTCGCCGCAGATCATGACAAACGCTCGAAGTTCGTCCAGGAAATGCCGCTAGCACCATCGAAGTCATGGATCGATTGGCGCTTATAAAAGCCAGATGGGGGCCCTTTACCTGGGGGGCCAAGGATTTTCTTGACAGTAACGCCCTGTCGCGCCCTCGGACTATGCCGATAGGCAGTGCCCGTCGTTTTTGATTTTCCTCTATATAAGATCGCGCGAGCCAGGGAGAATCGCGGTTGGGCAGACCCTTTTTCGCACGTGCGGGGTTAAACCTCCGTGGGATTGTCCAGTATTTCCAGGGAATAGGAACCGTCTGAACGTGCCTACGCTTTTGCCACGACTGCTTGGCCGCAGGCCCAAAGAGCACATCCTCATTGCCTGCTTTCCCAAGTCAGGCTCGACCTACCTGAGCACCGTTTTGCAAGAGCTGTTCGGATTTCCGAACGGTTACGCCGCCGAACTTGGTCGGCAAAACGAACAGGACATTTCCGAGCGGCGCCTGGGCCGTTTGCGGCGACGCACGGTCTTGCAGCAGCATGTCAGGGCCACGTACTCGAATTTGCGAATCCTGCTGTCGCACCAAATGCGACCGATCGTGCAAACGCGAAACTTGTTCGACGTGCTGGCCTCGATGCACGATCATTTTCAGATTCACCGCGCGAGCTTGTCCTGCGGTTACATTTCGGACGACTATCTGCGCATGTCGTGGCACGAGCGGCTGGACTATCTGATTCACCTGCATCTGCCGTGGTATTTCAATTTCCTGCTCTCCTGGCGCGAGGCAGGCCGGTCCCTAGAGATTTGCCCGGTGCGTTACGAAGACCTGTTCGCCGATCGGGAAAAAGAGCTGCAGCGGATCGCGTCGTTCTACGGTATTCCGACGAGCCCGGAACAGATCCAAAAGGCGATTGTGCGAATCGCGACAGCCGATACGCGCTTCAACGTGGGCATCGCCGGACGCGGAGCTGAACTGCTTTCCGATAGCCACAAGCAGGCCATTTATCGGATGGCCGATAGTTGCCACGTGAAAGTCACGGAGTTGGGTGGCGTGTCACTATTGGGCGATGCGAACGAGACGCCGACCGAGGCACTCAGCCACGAACCGCTCCTTACGGACCGACACGCTTCGCCCTGAGCGGATCATTCCTGACTCGCGGCTTAGCCCAGGATTCTGCCCCCCTGAGCTATCAGGCACTGCATCGGTTGCCCGTGACTCGGGCAACCAGTCGTTTGAATCCGCCCGCGGCGACCAAAGGGGCTGCTGTCGTCGAAAACGGTTGCCTCGCACCGGCGTCGAGCACACAATACGGCTCTCTTCAAGCCTGGCAGCCGTCGCCGGAATTATTCTTCGAATTCGGATGGGGGATCTACTGATGCGTGCGCTGACTCTTTTCGCGTTGGCACTGGTTCTCTTGGCACCGCGGGCCGGCTTCTGCGAGCCTTTGCCCACGGCCCAACCCGATCAGGTCGGACTGGCCACGGGCCCGCTCGAGAGTGTGGATGCGCTGATGCGGTCCTACGTCGACCAAGGCAAGCTGGCGGGCATTGTGTTGCTCGTCGCACGCGACGGCAAGGTCGCCTTCAGCGGCGCCTACGGCAAGATGGATATCGAGGCCGGGCTCCCCATGAAGCGCGATGCGCTGTTTCGCATTTACTCGATGACCAAGCCGATCACTGGCGCCGCATTGATGACGCTTTACGACCAGGGGCGTTTCGATCTGGATGACCCGGTGGCTAAGTACTTGCCCGCCTTCGCGGGAGTGAAAGTGTTTGCTGGTGAGGATGGCGGCACGGTCAAGCTGGCCGATTTGCAACGTCCCATCACGATCCGCGATTTGATGCGGCATACGGCTGGCATGGCCTACGGCCTGATGCCGGCTTCGCCTGTCGACGAAATGTACAAAGAGGCCAAGATCCTGGATCGCACCAAGACCCTCGACAATATGGTCGAGCGGCTCGTGAAACTGCCACTGGCTGTGCAGCCGGGTGAAAAGTGGATGTACAGCATCGCGGTCGACGTCCAGGGAAAACTGATCGAGGCCCTGTCCGGCAAGTCGCTCGATGAGTATTTCGCCGAACGGATTTTCCAGCCGCTGGCGATGAATGACACGGCCTTCTACGTGCCGGCAGATAAGCTCGACCGAATGACCGTGAATTACGGCAAGAAGGACGATCGCTTGTCCCCGGTCGATGGCTCGAAGACAAGCCAATTCGCCACGAAGCCGGAGCTATTGTCCGGAGGGGGTGGGCTCGTCTCGACCGCGGACGATTATTTGCGATTCTGCCAGATGATGCTCAATCGTGGGGAGCTGGACGGTGCGCGGATTCTCAAGCCCGAGACGGTCGACCTGATGACGCGCAATCATTTGCCCGAGAATCTGGTGCCGATCAAGCTTGGTCCTTTGGCGATGGCCAACACGGGCTTCGGGCTGGACTTTGCCGTGCGGGTGAACACGGCCCCCGGAGAACCGGCCGGTTCGTTGGGCGAATACTGGTGGGGCGGAGCGGCCAGCACGCAGTTTTTCATCGCGCCGCGAGAGAATCTGATCTGCGTGGGAATGACGCAATTCATGCCCGCCACGCCGACCTTCGTGCAAGACGCCCGCAAGAAGCTGTACGCGGCAGTGCTGGAGCCGGTGGCCAAGTAAGGGTTTCGCACCGGTTGGCCAGGACGCCGATGAGCGCCGTTAGGGATTGTTAGGGAAGCCGGCCGGCGCACGCCTGTCGCATCGATTGACTAGGGGCATCGACGCGGAATGATGCTGCGCCGACAGTGCAAAACTGCATGCGATGGGTTGACGACGCGCATGCGATCGGGGGTGTTTAGGGCAACGCCGTGAGTCACGCAGCGAAGGGTAGCGCTGGAAATTGGTCAATTTGAAACCAGTTTTCGACGTCGCCAGCGAAAATATTTCAGAATCGGAACGGGGCGCATGCTGAGTCCTGGGCGCGGAGGTAAATATCTTGTAAGCAGGATGTACCTCAGGGGCTCTGAGGAGTTCTTTGATATGAAGTGTTCTTTCGCCCTGGCGGCATGCCTGCTTGTCTGCGCCACCAACGTTCAGGCGCAACATCACAGGCGGCAGCCGCCCAAGCCGACGCCGCCGCCAACGACGCCGGCTCCCCCGACGACGACTCCGGCCAAGCTCTTGTTCGCTTCGGAGTTCGACACGGCCGACGACTTCTCCAGCGGCTCGAACAAGAAGTGGAATACCAGTTGGCCGTTGGGAACGGGACTCAATAGTGCCGCTTCTCCCGGCGAAGTCCAGATTTACGTGGACACGCAAAACAACGATACCTGGGGCCCTAGTCCCTTCTCCCAGGGTCAATCGATGGTTTGCATTTCGGCCACGCCCACGGCCGGACTGCCGGCACCGTACACGTATACCTCGGGCGTGTTGTCGACGGCGGGGATTTTCTCCTTTCAGTACGGCTACGTCGAAATGCGTTGCATGGCGCCCTCGGGGAGCGGTTTCTGGCCCGATTTCTGGATGATGAAATGGACCGGCAGTTGGTACAACGTCGTCTGGCCGCCGGAGATCGACATCTTTCAGTTCAGCAGCCGATTCACTAACGAGTATTATCCCTCCGTGCTCTACGGAACGGGCACCACGCTCGGAGCCTTTGTCGAGGCTGGGGTCGATATTACAAAAGCCATGCACACCTACGGCTTCGAGTGGACGGCGTCGACGATGAACTGGTACTTCGACGGCAAGCTGGTGATGACGCAGAAGTCTCCGGCCGGCACCGCGGTACCGATGTTCCTGATGCTCAGCCTGGCCGTAGGGGACGACGGCGGCTGGATCGGCCCGCCCGACGGCAGCACCGCCAAGTGGTGGATCGACTACGTGCGCGTGTACGACAAGAAGCCGTCGTAGCGTGACGATGGGGGATTCAATCGCCGAGAGCAGTGAGAGCGCCACGACGGTACCAGTGGCAATCTCGCTGCTCTCGGCGGTGCATTCTCTGTTCGGCGGACTACTGTCCGTCTGCACTTACCGATCGGAAAAAGTAGCAGGCGATTAGTAACCGCCCGCAAAGGGAAAACCCACGGCCGGTCGGATCGCGCCGTAACGCTGTACCAAGTTGGCACCCCAATGCGATTGCAGTGCCGCATCGCTGATCGCATAGCCCCAATTGATGAGATGCTCTTGCGTCGCGTCGTCCATGGCCTGCAGTCGCGTGGGGAGCGCTGCTAGCGCTGAGGGATCGCGCGCCGCGCGTCCGAGCGGATCTACAATGCCTGAGTGCGCGACGGGGTAGTCCGCAAAACGTGTGCGAATCCCCCAATAGGTGCCCGTGCGATCACCGCGGTCGTAAGCGTCGATCAGGTATCGTTTGCGCAAACTGCGCACCTGGTTGTCGATGATCTCCATGATGCGCAGCGAGTGCTCGGGCCAATTATGAGCCGGCTGCTCCTCGGGAGTCATTTTCTGTCCCCCATCGCTTACCAGGAGTGTCCGCGAACGTTTCCACGGATTCTCCAATCCCAGGTTGTCGTACGCTCCGCCGTCACTCAGGACCACGTCGGTCGTAAAAGGAAGACGATGCAGGACCGCTCCTGGTGCAAAGTCGACCGCTTGGTTGACGCGCAACGTAGTCGGCGACAGAACGGGCGGAAAAGCGGACGACGCCGCGACGGCCGTGGCCAGTGAAACGGTTGGAGATTGTACGAGCCCTACCTGGTAATCGCCCATGTACGCTCGTTCGAACCGCCATAAGTCGCCGGTTTGCACGTTGGTCGCATTGATGACGAAACACGGCGAGCCTGGACCGGCGGCGGGTAAGTTCTGTAGCGTCGCTCCTTGAAAGACGTATTTGTCATACGCCGCGGCAACACGATCATTGATCGTGCCGGGCAGCAACAAGCCGCGTACGACCGCGCCGGCATCAACCGTGACGCGCGCCAAGCCTCGCACAAGATCGATAACGTCGTTCAAGCTCTGCGCGACGCCATCGGCGTTGAAATTCAATGCCTGCCATTTCATGCCGAGAGCCGCTGCGGTGATTGATCCGCCGGAAACGCTCGAAACGCGCGCCAGCTTGGAGAGTAGTCCCGCCTCGTTGAGCCGGATCAGGCTGCCGAGGTGAAAGAGCATGGCTCGATAGCCGCCGCCGGAAAGGCAGAGTGCGATCTCTTCAGTCGGTTGGTCGGTCGACGCCGCCGCAGGCGCCGGACTTGTAAGGCCGCCGTCGCTCATAACACTGCCCCCTTTGTTAGATCACGCTATCAGTCGCGCATCGCTGCTGAAAGGCAAGTTCGTGTATGTCTTTTTTGTGCGACACCATCACGAAGGCGCGCTGCGCGTAATGGACTCACACACTAGCGATGCGAGAATGTTGGTTCAAGGAGAAACTTCGTTACTGGAGTCGCGATAACCCGGACCGGAAAGACACTCCCCCGAATGCGGGCGTATCGACGACGTGATGGCGGGAGAATTCCATTCCTCCATGCGCTTGTTGACGTGCGCTTCTCTTTGCGCACCAATCGCACCCGAAGTGTACATTGTTTGCCTAACACCTCGCATCGTACTTTGTGCTCGACATGACGCTCGCTGGTGAGTGTCAACTCTCTACCTTTGAGAAGTCGAGGAAAGCAACGATGGCTCGTTACGGACACGCGATCATTCCAACCAATGTGCAGATCACATCACCACCACCGAAATGGTATGACGTCACGATTTTTGGCAACCTGGATGCCGTGTCGTTTTCCGGTCCCATTAACAGCCACGTACAGATCCAAAACAACGGCGCGATTTATTTTTTCTACGTGACATACGATTTCCCGAACGGATCGACCGTTGCGTGGGCGAATGTCCGTTATGCGCCTGACGCGTCAGCAATCCTTATGGGTTCGGGTGCATTTGCTGGACTCGCGTAGCGGCGAGTGTCACGCCGGAGATTACTGAAGGATCTCGCTGCAATGACTTTAAATCAGGACGTAACACGTGGCAGCACGGCAGTCGCGCGCAGGATGTTTGTCGCTGGATCTGCGAGCATGATCGCAACGGCATCGTTCCGCGCGCTGTCTGCCTCGGCGGCAGTTCCTGCCGACGATCGGGGTTCTGCGCTTTCCGTCGCAAGCGCAGAGGTCATCCCTCGATCGGCCGGAGTTCGATTGACCTTATCTGGTGATTGGCAGTACTCGTCTTTACTGCAAGTTATCGCGATTGGAAATGGCCACGGAAATCCTGAGTCCAAGTACGACGTCTGGAGCAACTTAGGGATGGGCTTTCAGGTCCCTGATTGTGTCACAAAAAATGCTCACTTCACCGAAATCTTGTTCGATGATCAGCGACAGTGCTACTATCTCATTCTGGAACTAGAGCGTGAGGGGACGCAATCAGCGCAGGTGTCTGCCGTATTCTCTTACCTAAGGAGGAACACTCCGGGCGTCTTCGCAGCGGCGTTCGCGTGGCCGTTCGGTCCAGCAGCACGTCCGCGTCCACCACGATGCTGCTGACGCCGGTATTGCCAGTGTTGTCAATCAACGCTCAAAGAGCTGCAGGGAAACTCGGACTCCGGCAAAGTTGATGGATGCCCTGGTGCGGCTGCGAATCCGGAGCTGAAGTCCCCCGAATCGGCTTTTAGGAAAAACTCTTCCCGGTGATCAAGGCGGCGCGCCGCCTTCGAGAATTCTGGCCACGCCCTCTGGCGGGTTCGGAATAGTCAAGCGAAAGGTTTTCGCTACGACCCGAATCATACGCTAGTCGCGGCTTCTGCCATGCAGCACCAGCCCTTAGCCGCGCAGCTCCCAATAGATGCGTTTGCCGTTCCCGTTGCCGCGAAAGCGAATCAGCTTTGCGCGCTGATTGCGATTCAAGCAGCGGATGGCCGCCTTTAGACGCTCTTTGGGGTCCTGGTCGGGAACAGGAACCAGCGGGTCGTCAATGCCGTGCGGCCAGTTTTGCTCTTCGAATGCCGCTAGTAGCAGTTCCTGATTGCGTGCCGGGACGCGGAACGACTTGATAATCATCTCGCCAAGTGTTAACTCGCGTCGCTCTCCATCCCAGCGCGGCGTGGGTAAAGTTTGGACACAATCAGGTAATGGACAGGGCAAAGAATCAACGTCGCCGAGTTGCTGGTGTTGAGACACGCTCGTGCCCGACTTGGATGACGCGCTCGGCCCGGTGAGTAAGTTCTCCAGCGCCGCGGCTCCCTGCTCGGTGAGCGTGAAGCACGTTGCGCGACTCAGTCGGGCAAGCCCGGCAGGAGCAAAGCGACGCTGAGCATCCGTGGGGTGAGTCAATTCGTCCGCGTGCAGCGCATAACCAGCGGCAATTAGCCAGCGAAGATCGGCCTCGATCAGCCCCGCCTGCTCGAGCGTGTCACGGTCGATGGCAAAGAACCACGGATCGGCACCAGTCGACGTGGCGTACGTATGTGCGCGGCGAAGCATTTCCAGTCCTGGTTCGCAGGACGGTTGAATCGATAACGGCCGAGTGTTTCCCTTCGTCACGAGGTATCTCCCCCGAGTGTGACGCCGAACACCGAACGCGTTCCGCTTCCATGAAGGGACGCGTGTCAGAGTGTGCCGATCCCCACGATCGTTTATGCACTCTCATTGCCGAGATGCACCATTGGTGCACACGTACTTGTATCGATGCATGCTCGACAATGCAAGATCCGGTGACGCGTTCACACCCAGAGGAGCTGCACGCTAATAAAGCACTTACAATCTGTATGCAACTCTTATGGATAAACAGTAGGAAGCCACTAGCAGATTCCTGCGCGATACTGAAGGACGAAGCGGCGTTGATCATCGAGTGTGACGGTATCGAGAATAGAGTTGCTATACGACAACTGGCTATTTCGAGTGCGCCGTCGCAGCCGTCATTGTGCGTTCGAGAATGCGCGCGGGAGAAATCTCTGGTGCGGTATCTGGCGGTCGCACACCGCGCGTGAAGAACCCGCCTAGCGGGCCTGCTACGATCGCCGGCAGCAAAACTAAATCGGCGAATAGGCCCCAGGCCAGCAGTGTAACCATCAGCAGGCCGAACATTTTGGTCGGCACGAACGTGCTAAAGCCGAACACGGCCAGGCCCAGCCCGACGATGATCGAGCTCTGCGCCATGGCGGCGGCCGCGTTGCGATAGGCGTACACAGCAGCGGTCTTGCGGTCGTAGCCACGGGCGATGCCGAAGCGAAACCACGTGAGGTAATGCGCCGCGTCGTCCACGGCGACCCCCATCGCGACGCTGGCGGTCATCATCGTGCCGATATCGATCACGGCACCCGAAAAGCCGAGATAGCCAAAGACAATCGCCATCGGCCAGACATTGGGAATCATGACCAGCAGACCGGCCAGCACGCTGCGATAGACCACGGCCATCACCGTGGCCATGATTAGAAAGGCCGTAAAAAAGCTTTCGATCAGGCCGTCCAGCAAGGCCCGCTCGGCCTTATACACCACCGGGGTTACGCCCGTGTAAAGCGCCGAGATGCCGCCTGCACCGGATTCGTTCGCCGCGAGGAGAAACGGTTCGACCTCGCGCTCGATATCCTGCACGAATAGACCGTAATCGACGTTCTCGTCCGCCAGTAGGCGGATGCTGATGCGCCACTCTTCTTCGTCCACTCCGTCGCTGGTTTCATGGCTGAGGTAGTCGCTGCTTTCGAATTCCTCGCGGCTTTTCAAAAGCTGTTTGTTGAGCACTTCCTCGCGAACGCGCTCGGGATTGCGCACCAGCAGGCGCTGCATGGCCTTGGGCGCGCCGCGCCCCGAAGGAGAAGCGGGCGCATCGAGATTGGGGGCAAACGTTACCGGCGACATCGAACTGCTCACCTCGGGCAGTGCCACCAGGTGCCGCTCGATGCGGTCGATCAGTCGTAGTCGCTCGAGGAACGTTTGATGATTCTCGCGATTGTCGAAGCGGACGATCACTTCCATGGGGATCAGGCCGCCCAGGTGGTCCTGCAGCCATTCGTATTTGCGGATCAGCTCGGCCTCGGGCGAGAAAAGATTGGCAATGCTGACCGATGTTGTCACATGCATCACACCCAGCCCGAAACCAACGAGCGTGACAATGAACGCCAGGCCCACCAGGCCATTGTTTCGGACGATGCTCCAGGCGAGTTTTAGCCCCAGCAGGTGATACCAACGGGAGTAACTCGATTCCTCCAGGGGATGAGCAGCCGGGGGTGCCACTTCGCGCGGCGGCCAAAGTTGCAACGCTGCGGGGACGCAAGTGAACAACAGCGCGAGCGTGCAAACCACACCCAATGCGGAGTAGAAACCAAATGAGCGGATCGGCACCAACTCGCTGATGCATAGCGAGCCCAGGCCGATCGAGGTCGTCGTCACGGAAAGAGCGCAGGGGAGCCAGGCCCGCTTGAGTGCTCGTCCCGGCGCGCCGGCTCTTGCGGTTTCGGCAACGGTACTGCGATAGTAATTGATGATATGAATCGCGCCGGAGAGGGCCGCGGTATAGACGACCGCCGGCATTGAATACATGATGGCGTCCATCGCGCTGCCGGTGAAATAGACCGCGGCCAGGGCCAGCGCGGCGCTGTAAACAGCCGTCGCACAGATCAAGAACGTCAGGCCCAGTTGCCGCATGCACCAGTAGGCAAGCACGACGCCCGTCAATGCCGACAGCGCGGCCAAATGCCGCAACGTGCTCGACCCTTCGTCGTCGATCGCGACATTGTCGACCGGTGGCCCTCCCATGTAGATGTCATGCAGCGGCAGGCCCGTGGCCAACTCGGCGGCTTTCTCTAATTCCGCCAGCGTGCGATGCAGATCGACCTGTCCGGCCGCAGACAGCGAGACTACGACGCTGACTTGCTCATGATCCTTTCCCACCAGCACGCCGGCTAGCCGCGACACGGCTTCGGCCCGTGTGAGATTGACCGGCGATCGGGTCAGACGCTCGACCACTTCGGGTCCTGTGAGCAACGTCGAGAAGAGCGTTGTGTCGATGGGACTATCCGTGGCGCCACGGCGCGCATCAACCAGGCTGGCGAATTTCTCGACCCGAGGATCGTTCAGTGTCGCGCCTGGCCAACTGACGAGCACTTGCGTTTCATTTTCGAAGTGCCGCTGGAACCAGTGATAGTCCTTGGTTTCCTGGAAGGTCTCGGGCAACCAATCCTTCACGTCGTTGCGATTGGTGCCGGACGCCTGTATGGCGCCGAATGTCAGCACCGGCAGCAACAGTACTGTGAGCCCGAGGATGACCTTGCTGTAACGCTCGAAGAACAAAACGACCGACCTCTCTGCCACTTATGCTGACGAGTTAAAGACAGCCGTCGCCGGCACGTCGGACGTGTTCTGTTCGCGCCGGGAAGCTGGCGAGTCCGCGAACGTCCGCGGCGTTCGATTTCGCGGGCTTGCTGGATGACCGGTTAAAGCTATTTCGCTTTCACCGTGCCCCGGTGCCGCCCGGCGGCGTCATGATGCCCTATGACCGACTTGCTGATGACGGTCGACATGACGTGTGTTCCCAGTTCCCACTCGCTGGTTACTCGTTCGAGCGCCATGAGGAAATGTTCGACCTGCTCTTCGGTGATTGTCAGCGGCGGTTGGATGCGCAACACCAGCGGGTTCGATCGGGCGACCTGGGTGTAGATGCCGTGCGCGTCGAGCAGGACCTGCATCGCGTACAGCGCCGGGATGTTGTCAATCAGATCATCGAGCTTGGGGACCAAGAACGGCATCAGGCCGCTTTCGTCGACAGCTTTCCAGGCGGCCGAAATCTCGTCCGGCAGCGGCTGGAATTCCAACCCCAACAGCAAGCCGCGGCCGCGTGCCTCTTTCAGCACTTCGGATTCGCTCACCAGTCGCGACAGACCTTCCTGCAGTTGCCGGCCGCGGGCGGCGGCATTCTCCAACAGCCCATCGCTACGAATGGTACTAATCGCGGCCAGCCCGGCCGCGCAGGCCAGGCTTCCACCACCGAAGGTGCTGGTGTGCAGCGCGAATGTTTCGAGACTGCCGTAAGCCTTGTGCCACAGATCGCGGCGGCACAACATGGCGCCGATCGGCATCAATCCGCCGCCGAGGCTCTTGGCCACGGTCATGATGTCCGGCTCGACGTCCAGAGCATCGACAGCAAACATCGAACCGGTGCGCCCCATGCCGGTTTGCACTTCGTCGACGATCAGCAGCGTCCCCTGGGCGCGGCATAGCGATTGTGCCTCGCGAAGAAAATCATCTGCAGGCACGATCATGCCAGCCTCGGCCTGAATCGGCTCGACGACAAACGCCGCGAAGCGCCGCGTCTCGAGGGCCCGAGCCAGCGCCCGGATATCACCGAACGGGATACTTTCGCAGCCGGGCAGTAACGGTCCAAACGGTTTTTGATATTCGGGGTTGCCCGTGATCGAAAGAGCGCCGAGCGATTTACCGTGGAACGAACGATCGCAGTGCAGCAGCCCGGCACGTCCTGTCGCCTTGCGCGCGAGCTTGAGCGCCGCTTCGACCGATTCGGTGCCGCTATTGCAAAAGAAAACCATCTCTAGGTCGGGGGGCGCGATGCCGACCAGAGTCTCGGCCAAATGCGCCGCGTAAGGATTCACCGCCGATTGCGCGAAGCCAGGCGCTTGCTGACGCAGCGCGTCACTGACTGCGCCGGTTACCGCCGGATGATTATGGCCGAGATTGACCGACCCGAATCCCGAGACGAAATCCAGGTAGCGGACACCTTCCGCGTCCCACAGATACGATCCTTCGCCACGGACGAATGTTTTGACGAACCCACCTTTGCCCCCCAACGCGATCAACACCGGATTCAAATGGCGGGCGAACAGTTTTTCCGCGCGCGGCGCAATGTCTTCGATCGCCACCAGCGGTTTGGCAGACGTCTTGCCGACCGCTTCTCCCTTCGCGCCGTTTCGACCGTTCGCGACGGCGGCGCTCTTCGTGTGACCATTGCGATTGTTGGTCGACAGCTTGCCGGCTTTCGATCGCGGCAATAGGCGCGAGTTGGCTTTGCGAAAGCGGATCAGCGCCGTGTCATCCAAGGGCAGCCCAAAGGAAAAGAAGCGTGAGAAGTCGAAACCGTGACTCTTGGCGATGGCGCCGATCTCGCGAATTTTTTCCACGTCCAAGCTGCGCCCGAGCGAAAAGCTTTCGGGCCGACCCTCGAGCGCCAGCACCATTGTTTCGGCGAGGCAACTGGGGATCATGCCGTGATGGAACCACAGGAACTTGCTGGTCCGCGGCATGCAGTCGGGAATTTGCGTTAGCCCGCCCGAGAGTACGAGTACATCTTCGCGCGTGGCGTGTGATTCGCAAATGTCGGTTGGAATAGCCACGTCGACAACGACGCTCCACGGCTTGAGCATCGACTGTTCGATGCAATGCCCGGCCGAGGTGGCCGAGACGACGATCTTTGCCCGGGCGACGGCCTTGGGGATGTCGAATTCGAGCGTGGCACCAAGTTCCGCGGCCAATGCGCTGGCACGCTCCGAAGGACGCCGTCCCACGAGGATGAGATTTCCGCAATGCGGCGCGAGGAGTTTCGCGCACGCCGTGGCGATGCTCCCCGGCACACCCACCACGGCCACGGTCTCGTGTCGGAGGTCGATTTCGAGTTCTTCGGCGACATGATGCACGTTTTCGATCGCGGCGAAAACCGTCAGGCTGTTGCCTGTGGTTACCGGCACCGGGCTGCGCTCGGCCAGGTAGGTCCCCTGTCCGCCGACGACACCCGTCATTGAGCCGAGCCCGATGACCTTCGCGCCCCACTGCGCCGCCATTTCGACGGCCTGTTCCATGAACTCCATCGCCAGGGCCGGCTCTTCGAGAATGCGCATGGCGTCGAGCGGGATTTCATACAGCCGTCCCTCGGCCTGGGCTCCGCGTAGCGATACCAGGCTGGGCATCTCGTCGGCGATCCGATTGGCGAGCACCACGTCGTCGGTCAGGACATCTTCGTACGAGCCCATTGCTTCGTGAACCGCGCGGCAGAAGCCGACGGGATCGGTCCCCCAGCGATTCTGCAGCGAGCCGCCGCCGAAGTGCAGAACGTAATTGGTCTCGTCAGACAGCGGATGAATGAGGAAGGCGAATTTCATCGGTGCAAATCTCGGCACGAAACAAGCGAACGCGCCTGCGCGTCATACCAGTTCCTCCGTGACTGGTATGCGCCGGCAATGCGGTCGCAAAACAGTTGAACAACAACAACTTTCGAAACCAGGTGGTCGATCAATTCCGGCCTCCGTGATCGCCGTGCAAGAAATTGCGTAGTAATTGCTTGCCGACGGTAGTGCCGATCGATTCGGGATGGAATTGGATCCCGTAGATCGGATATTCGCGATGCCGCACGGCCATGATCACGTCGTCCCAGGTCTTGGCCGTGACCTCCAGGCAGTCGGGGATCGAGGTCGGGTCGCCGACGAGCGAGTGATAGCGCATGGCCTCGAAGGCGCGCGGCACCTCGCGGAACATGGAGTGCCCGTTGTGATAGACGTAGCTCGTCTTGCCGTGCATCACTTCGGCCGCCTTGATGACGCGTCCACCCAGCGAATGAATGATTCCCTGATGCCCCAGGCAGACGCCCAGGATGGGAATCGTGGGTCCGAGTTCGACGATGGTTTGCTTGCAGATCCCGAAATAGGCGGGATCCTCGGGACTGCCCGGCCCTGGCGAGATGACGATCCGATCAGGCTCGAGCCGCGTCAGTTCATCGAACGAAATCTTGTCGTTGCGATAGACGAGCGGACGTTCATCGGTCTCCCCTATGTATTGATAGAGGTTGAACGTGAACGAGTCGTAATTGTCGAGGATGACAGTTTTCATATCTTCATCAGCGCGAAATCATGCGCCGTGTTACGACTGGCAGGCCTTGAGGTTCTTTACAGCGGTGATCAGGGCCCGTGCCTTATCGAGTGTTTCGTAGTATTCGGCCTGGGGTACGCTGTCGGCCACGATGGCGCCGCCGACGTTGAAGTAGCATCGCCCGTTGCGCTCGACCAGTGTGCGAATCACGATCGACAGGTCCATCACTCCGGAGAAATCGAGGTAGCCGATCGCGCCGGAATAAATACCCCGCTTCACGGGTTCGAGCCGGTCGATGATCTTCAAGGCTTCGATCTTAGGCGCGCCGGTCATCGACCCGCCGGGAAACGAAGCGCGAATCAGATCGAGAGCGTCGAGGCCTTCGTCCAATTCGCCGCGAATCGTCGAAACCATCTGGAATACCGTGGCATACGGCTCGACGATCATCAGTTCGGGGACATGCACGCTGCCGAATTTGCACACGCGGCCAAAATCATTCCGCACCAGGTCGACGATCATCACGTTTTCGGCGCGGTCTTTGATTGACGAGAACAGCTCCTGGTGGATCGCCTCGTCCTCGTCGGGCGTCGCACCGCGGCGACGCGTCCCTTTGATCGGCCGGCTTTCGGCCACCCGCTCGGCGCCCAGGCTGATGTAGCGCTCGGGCGAGGAGGAGATCACGTGACCTTCGGGAAACTGCAAAAACGAGGCGAACGGAGCCGGATTGATGCGGCGCAGCTCCTGGTACAGATCCCACGGTTCGCCAACCAGATCGGCCTCGAGCCTGTGCGTCAGGCAGACTTCGAAAATGTCGCCGGCAAAGATGTGCTCTTTGCACTTCTCGACCAGTTCGCAATAGCCGGGCAAGTCAAAATGCGATTTGACGTCGACCGTCGTGGCCGCGGCCTGTTCTGTCGTGGGACCCCGCCATTCCAATGGCGGTAGTGCGGATTCGAAGGATTCGATTCGCGCGAGCATCTCATCCCGCAACCGGCCGGCCCGCTGCCGGGCCCCCTCTTCGGATTCGCCACGTCCGACGACCGAAAGGAAGGAACGCTCGGTGCGATGGCAATGCGCCAACAGCACGTCGTGGAACATGAAATAGACGTCCGGCATGCCGAGGTCGTCGGCCCCCAGATCGGGCATGTCCTCGACGAAGTAGCCAGCCTCGTAGCCAAAGTAGCCGACGGCGCCCGCCAGCAGCGGCACCGGCTGATCGGCATAGCAGGCCGTATCGACGTACGACTCTTCGAGCAGGGAACGCAGATCGGAGAAAACGTCACCCTCGCGCGTTTCGACCGTGGGTCTGGCCAGCGGGCGTCCGTCGCAATCGTGCCGACGGGTGACTTCGATGCGCGCCGTGGCGGGCATTCCGGGCACGAGTTGCCGTTTCGCCTTGTAAACCAGGAACGGGTCACCGCCAACAAACGAGAAGCGGCCCAACTTCTCGGGGTCTTTGGCGCTATCGAGCAAAAACGAATACGGCTCGAACTCGAACAGCCGCCGATATTGCCAGAACGGCGCCGCCAGTTCCAACTCGGTGACGAGATGGAAAGCAGCCCGCTGGCCTCGGCCGATGGTTGTTGAGCTGGCGGTGTTCATCAGAAGGCCTTCTCACGCAGGTCGAACAACCGCTTTGCCTTGAATTCCGTGCGCGGCAAGGTGCCAAAGGGGACGAGCGCGACGTCGACGTCGATGCCGAGCGACCCCTTTAACGATCGTGCGATGCGATCCTGCGGCGTCGCATAGCTTCCCTTCGGAATCTGCGAGCTTGGTTCGACCGTGATCTTGATGCGATCCATGTCGTCGACGTGGCGAATCTCGATTTTGAATTCGTCCCCCACCTCGGGCAGACGGCGGACACTGTCTTCGATCACGGCCGGGAAGAACATCAGGCCACGAATCTTGATCAATTCGTCGTTGCGCCCCTTCAAACCGCCGATGGCGCGAGCGTGCGTCCGGCCGCATAGGCACGGCTCGGTCGTGACGCTAATCCAATCCCCCATGACGTAGCGCAAAATCGGTTGCGACTCGCTAAACAGGTTGCTGACGACCAACACGCCCGACTCGCCCGGCCCGACCGGCTGCATCGTTTCGTGATGCAAGACTTCGGGCAGGTAGGCATCCTCCATCAAATGGACGTCGACCTGGCCATCGGCCCGGCGCACTTGTTCCCGGCAGGTGTAGCCCAGCGGGCTCATCGCGACCTCGGTGCAGCCGAAATCATCGTGCAGCGAAGCGTGCCACAGGTCTTCGATCCGTTTCTTGGTCGCGGGAATGCAAGGCCCCGGCTCGCCGGCAGCCACGATCATGCGGATCGAGCTCTCCTGCGGCGAATGGCCGGCATCCTGCATCACACGTCCTAGATAGAGAGCGTAAGACGGCGTGCAAAGTAACATCGTCGGGCGGTAGGTCTGGATGAAAAACGCCCGCCGCTCTGTATTGGCACCACCTCCCGAGATCACGGGCACGCCCATCAGGTTCAGGGCGTAGTGCAGTCCCCAGAAAGCAACCGAGGTGCCATAGCCGAAGCAATTAATCGCGATATCGCCGCGGCGGGTCCCCATGGCGTACAAAGCGCGTGCGCCGAGCCAACTCCACAGGTCGCGGTCGTGGGTGGTGTGGCGGAAAACGCGCGGCTGCGCGGCCGTGGTGCCCGAAGTGGTGAAGAGCATCCAACCGCGCTCGGTCCAGTCTTCCTGCCGCAGGGGCGAGAAGGTGCCCCAGGGGGGATTCGCCTCTTGGTTTTCGAGCCATTCCTCGCGGCGCGTGACAGGGACTTTGCCCAGGTCGGCCAACGAGCGGACACTATCGGCGGTCAGACCCTCACGTTCGAACTTGGCCCGATAGAAGGGGCTGCACTCCCACAGGTATTGATAGGCGAGTACGACCCGCTCTTCTTGAATCGCGCGAAGCTGCTCGCGTGGGACAGTTTCTAGCTCAGGACACCAATAGCGGTCGTCGGCCGGACCGTCGACATGGCACATCGACTGCCGCACAACCTGCCGCCAGCGTTCGCGGATGCCCTCGCTCATAGTTACCTACGATCCGGAAGTGCGTGCGAGAAATTTCTCGTAACACCGCACTTCCGTGCGCAGGTGCAGAAGACGTTCACAATCGACCCGGAGGAAATCCGGGAACGTAGCCCGCGATCCGAAATTGTTGTCGTTAAGTCTGTCGAAACGAAGCAAACAACGAAGTTATCCGCTTCAAGGATTATGGCGTGCGAGCCCTCGTAGATCGGGGCACGGGCGGGCGGCTAACGAACCCGAACTCATCACAAGTTGCCCATCTTCCATAAATTACGATTCATTGTCAAGGAGCGTAACGACTTGCGCGAAGTGCTGCTAGCTGCGATTTTCCGCGTTTTTTTCAACTTTTTGCGTTCTCCATCACGTCGCATCTGATGGACTGGGCAAACTAGACCGTTCAGGTGGATGCGAGTAATATCCGACATGCTGCGGCAAGCAAAGCGCGGCGGAATGATTCGTGGGGCAACCGAGTCCGCACAGCTATGAACGAGACATCGTCCCTTCCCAGTCTCGCGCTGACCCCGTTCGAAGAATACATGCTGGCCGACGACCGACCTCGTTGGCCGATGACGTTCTTTTTGAAAGCCGAAGTGCGGGGGCAACTCGATCATGAGGCCTGGCGGCAGGCCCTCGCCGAAACCGCTCTGCGTCATCCGCTCTTGCACCGACTGCTCGAAGGGAACGAGGCGACCGGATACCGGTGGTCAACGAAGGTCGCTCCGGCGCCTGTGATCCGTTGGGGACGGTGCGACGAACCGCTCGCCTTTCCCACGGGCCGGATGATCGACCTGCGGCGCGAAGGGGGCGTGCGCGTGTCGGTGCGACAGGGAGATGATCGCACGGCGATTTGGTTCGAGTTTCATCATTCCTGCTGCGACGGTATGGGAGGCACGCGCTTCATTGCCGATTCCCTGACCGCGTACAACCTGCTAGTCAGGGCCGACGACGGAGAACAACTGCGCGCCCTCCGACCCGAACGACTGAGCGAGCGCGGGCGCTTCGGCATTACCTGGTGGCGACAGTTGCTGCGCTTACCACAAGAACTGCTGGCGCTGGTCGGCGTGCTGGAATTTTTCTCGCACCGGCCGCGGAGCCTGGTGACCGGCAACGAGCAGGCTAGTTCCGCCGACAGCGGCGGTGGGCCCTTGTGGTTGGCGCACCAATTCGACGGGGAGCGGCTGAAGCTGTTGCGCGATCAGGCCCGGGCCCGTGGCGTGACGCTGAACGATCTACTGGTGACCTGCCTGTTCGCGGCGCTACGCGAATGGTTTGTGGCGCACGCGCCTGATGCCGCCGGCAAAGTGGGGCGGATCATGGTTCCGATGAACCTACGGTTGCCTGGGGACGAAGATCTGCCGGCGGCAAACGTGGTTTGCATGATCAACCTGGACCGGCGGATGAACGAGAAGGCGACCTTCAAAAAGCTGCTGAAGATGGTCTCGCTGGAAATGGGAATCGTGAAACGATGCCGGCTGGGGCTGACGTTTCATCACATCCTGGGAATTGCCCAGCGATTGAGCCGTATCCCGCGGTTGCTGCCGACCGATCGCTGCCTGTCGACGTGCGTGCTGAGCAACCTGGGAGAGCCCATGGCCGGCGAGCAGCGGCCGAGCGCGGGATCGGGCAAGGCAGGCCTACAACTTGTCAGCCTGGCGTTGCTTCCACCGCTACGCCCGTATACCGCCGCGGCGTTCGGCGTCGTCAGCCATGGCGACACAACCACGATTACGCTGCACTACGATCCGGCGCTAACGGAAGAGAGGGCGAAGTTTCTCCTGCAGGCCCTATTGTGGCAGATCGAAACCAGCCTGGCCGCGGCATGATTTCCCGCGCCGTTGGCCGATGCAGCGAACTCGAGCGAGTGGCGCCGGATATTTCGTGCCGCTCGTCGATCATCTCGATGCGCTCTGTATTCATCGCGCTTCGATCGAAACACTCCGTGCCTGTTCGGCGATGTCGAAACCTGCCAGTTCGTTCCAGCCTGACAGCAGCGAATGATAAACCGCGCCGGGCTGTCCGCCGCCGATGATGCTGTCGTTGACGCGCGTGGCGGGGAGCAAGCAGTACGGCGTACTGGCTAGTAGGACTTCGTCCGCGGTTTCGACATCCTCGATCGAGAGCGGCGCCTCGCTGACCTTGAGTTGTCGCGCAGCGGCGATTTCGAGGGTCGCTGCGAGGCTGATGCCCAGCAGGACAGTCGCCAGGGGAGGAATAGTTATCCCGCGCGCCGCGTGATAGACGAGCAAGTTCGCGGTTGACGTTTCTAACACGTTTCCCGATAGGTCCAACATCAACGCCCGGCTGCCAGGCTGCGCGCGATTGGCCTCTTTGTCAGCCAGGTAGTAGTGCATGCGGCTGCGGCATTTTAATTGCGCCGGCCAACATTCGGACGGCACTTGGCGTATCTGTGGCGTTGCCAGTTTCTCACCGGATTCGTATTTATCGCGCCACAGTTGAAAGGGGAGCGGGTACGTATGCAGCCCAACGGTTGGTCCTGCGCCCTTGGCGTCGCGCCCCGCCAGCGTTGCGTACGGACCGGGTGTAACGAACATCGACAGGCCAAGGTCATCTCCGGCAGGCAGCAGCTTGTGATTTCGCGCGACCAGCTCCTGGGCGATCGAGGCTAATTCGGCGAGCGGCATCGGAAGCGGGTTGCCGACGATGGCCAGCGAACCCTCGAGTCGTGCAAGATGTTCGTCGAGACGGAACAATCGCCCCTGAAATGTGCGCAGCTGCTCGGAAACCGTCGCCCCCAGCATGAACCCGGCGTCGTAGACCGGGATCATGGCCGACGATTGCGGAACAAAACGTCCGTTTAAAAACGCCACGGGCTCGTTACGGGGTTGCGGCATGTTCGACAACGCAGGCAGGGACAATTAAGGAGATTCTTTCGGCGGCGGTGCTGAAAGTTTCGGCGTCATATCGTTCAGGAATGATTGCGTTTGCTCGCGAAAAGGCCAGTCGGCGGGCGCCGTGGCAAGCGCCTCGCGCAGATCCTCGATCGCCGGGAATATCTCGCCGCGCGACCGCCTGATCGCGGCGCGCATCAATAGTGCGTCGGGTAGGTCCGGTTTGATTTTCAGGGCCGTTTCCAGATCGGCCAGTGCGTCGTCGACGTTTCCTTCCTCGAGCCGGATCGAGGCCCGACCCAAGTACGCTGGTGCGAATTGATGGTCGAGGCGGATTGCTATTTCGTAGTTTCGTTCAGCTTCGGCGCGATCTCCCTTTTCTCGCATCATCTTGGCCGCCTGAAAATAGGTGTCGGCTGCAAACTCGACAGGCGGTTCGCGGTAGCGATCGATCTCGGTATACAGATAGCGGATCGGAATCTTGAACGGCCATACTACGTGCGCCGCTGGCAGAAGCAGATTCGCCGCCAGAATGGCCGAAAGAACGTAGCTATATCGCGGCAGCTTCAGATCGCCCCACAACCAGATGCCCAGCAGCATCACCGGCGTTTCGATGATTAGCGAGCGGGACATGTCGGCGGCAACGAACAACGAAGCGACGGAGCTAGCGATCACGAGCACGGCGAAGAGGAAGCCCCATCGCGCGCCCAGACGTTGCGCCGTGAAGCACAGCGCGGCGCCGATCAAGAGCCAACTAACGCGAAAGCCGGACCAGAGCCCTTCGAGAAATCTTGAGACCGGCACGCTTTGCACTTCGTTCCAATGCCGCTCGATGTATCCTGACGATCCCGGATCACCTCGCCACCAGGAGATGGCTCGGATGGCGGGATACGGAACGCTGGCGGCGACGATCACGGCCAGATCAACTAGCGCAGCGCGCCAGTTGCGATCCTCGACGTAGCCCAGCGCGACCAGTCGCACCGCGATCGCAACGGGCAAAGCGAGCACGAACCGCTCGTCGATCCAGGGCGTTAACAAACATGTCAGGCCTAGAGCCACGCGCGAGGGAACAAAGCCGACGACCAGCAATCCCATCATTAACCAGGAATCGAAATACGCGAGCCATCCTGTCGAGACGAAAAACCAAGGAAGTGCGGCAAAGAGCGCCGTTGCGAGCCACGTCAGCCGCCAGCTTTCCAATCGGCGGTAGTTCAACCACGCGACCAACCACAGCGTCACGACGCAGCCGATAAAGGGGAGCGCGAAGAACCATAGCGCCGGCAGTTGTCCGTAGTACCAGATGCCCGGGAACAGCAAGCGCCAGGCCAGGACGGCGTTCGAGTGGGAATCGGCCGGCGCCCATAAATCCTGAAGTTGATAGAGAGTATCGAACGCGCGATGGATCTCCGGGAATGGCAGGCGCCGTGCCACGATCATGCCGCGCCATACGACGAAGCGCGGCGTGAACATGAAAACGATGACTAGTCCTGCCGTGACGGCGACCCCCAATGCCTTCAGCCTGACGTGGCGCGGAGTCTCGTCCGGCTCGCCGCGAAGCATCTGATCCGCTGTCGGGGCCACGCTCATGAAATTCTCTGCGCGACCTCGTCGTCGACCTTGCGATAATCGCCGCGACTGAAGTATTTCTCCAGCCAACAGTACAAGACGATGAACAGGTACCGGCTTCCCATCTCGCGGATTTTCAGCTTCGCGACGCCGCTGCGCCGATTGCGCCATGTGATGGGGATCACGGTCCAACTGTATCCGCGCACGATGGTCTTCAGCGGCAGCTCGACCGTCAGGTTGAAGTGTGGCGACAGAAACGGCCGCAATCCGTCGAGTGCCGCCATGCGATAGGCTTTGCAAGCATTGGTAGTGTCGTTCAAGGGAATGCGGAACAGCATCTTGATGAACAAATTGGCCAGGCGGTTCATCACGTACTTGATCCGCGGATAGTCGACGACACCGCCCCCCTTGATGAAGCGACTACCGAACACCGCGTCATATCCTTCGTTGATGACGTGCCAATAGCGCGCCACGTCGCGGGCGTCATCCGATTCGTCCGCCATCATGATCGCCAGTGCGTCGCCACGTGCGGCGTTGATGCCGTGTACGATGGCCCGGCCGAAGCCGTGCTGCCCGGTATTGCGGATCGGGCTCAACTCGGGAATCGAGGCGCGCAGCGCTTCGAGGATTTCCCAGGTCTGGTCCTGGCTACCGTCGTCGACAACGACGATCTCGTGCGGGATCTGCTGCAGACGCAGCTCGAGGTGCAGGTGCTCGACCGTCGCGGCCACGGACCCTTCTTCATCGCGCGCAGGGATGACGATCGACAATAAAGTCAAAGCCGGAGCGTGCGGATTGGGAGGAGGAAATCGGCTCATCGGGGCTGCGCCAGCAGGAACCAATCAGGATTTTGACGATGATGTGCGGCTATCTGAGCCAGGATGCGCGGCAATGCCACCTGGGGCTGCCAGTCAAACGTGCTGGCCACACGGCGACTATCCATCACGACCCACGGTACGTCGAACGGACGCGGCTCGCGCGCCGCGGCAATCTCGTGCGCGCCGAACTCGCCGGCGCACCACCGGCTCAACTGCGCCAACGACATGGCATTATGCGAGCCGCCGCCGACGTTCCAGATTTCACCGCCGCTGCGGTCGGGCTGTTTCATCTGGCGAATCAACAGGTCACTCAAATCGTCAGGATGCAAAGCGTCGCGCACCTGGTGGCCGGTGCCGTCGAAACCAATATATTTCAGCGGTCGCCGCAGTGCGTACGCCCGGATCCAAAACGAAAAGATCCCTTGTTCGGCGACACCAAATTGTCCTTCGCCGGCCAGCACGCCGCAACGATTTATGACAACGGGAAATTTGAAAGTTTGGCCGTATTCCAGGGCCAGCGATTCGGACGCCAGCTTGGTCGCGCCGTACAGCGAGATAGGAGCCCGGGTTGAAAAGTCTTCGCTGATACCGGCTGCCGAACAGCCCCTCGGCGCCGGCACCGCGGACTCGAAGCAAAAGGCATCGTCTGTCACGCCGAGCGGCACCTTAGTCAACGCCGAGATTCCATACACCCGGCTCGTCGACAGCAGCACCAGCCCGGCGCTGCTACGGCGTGCGTATTCCAGGACGTTGACCGTGCCCAGTAGGTTGTGCTCGACCAATTGACGGCTGCTGGTGCGTCCGTCCACGCCGGCCAGCACCGTGGGGTTGGCGGCCGCGTCGATGATCCAGTCACATTTAGGCAGCGTCTCGAAATCGCTTTCGCAACGGATGTCGCGATGGTCGACCCGTACGCCCGCGGCGCGCAGCCGCGCCAGATTCGTTTCGCTGCCGGGCCGGATGAAGTTGTCGATGCCCGAGATCGCGGCGTCCGGCAGGCGTTCGCGAAACGCGAGCGCCAAGGAGCTGCCGACGAAACCACAAATGCCTGTGATGAAAATCTGCATGAAATGCCCGGCCCATTGAGCGACAACAACGGGAGTCGCCGGCGCGGAAAAGATTCACAGCCGCGCGGACCGAAGGGAGCGCCCCCAGCCTGGCCCCGTAGGCTTCCGCCGGTCACGAAGTTCCGATAGTTGCCGCAGGCCCATGATAATCGAAGATCGGGCCGATGCACGCCGGGAAAGCCCTAGGCGGGCGCTCCGCGGTCCGATCGTGCGGTTGGCAGCGATCGTACCGAATAACCGCCGCGTTGGCCTACGAATTCGACGAGGAGAATGGTCTCTCGGTCGAGGTCGCCCCGACACTCTGCAAGCCGCCGGCGTCGACGGCCGAATAGCCGGGCAATTCGCTCAAGAGTTTTCGATATCCCGGCGAGCGGATGGCTTCGACGAGTGCCGCGATGCGCGGATCGTGCATTTGGTCGGCCGCGAAACAAAGGTCGTACGCTTCTTCACGGACGCTTAAGAAGTTGAGTCCTGCTTGTTCGCTGACCAGCCGCAAACAAACACCTACGTCGGCCAGGCCCGAGCGGATCGTCTCGGCCACGCCACGATGACTATGCGCATTGTGCTTGGGGGGTGTTCGGTCGCGGCGGATTTCGGTGAGACATTGGTGAGCGCCGCTGCCGGCCTCGCGGCCAATCCAGCGCAGCCGCGCCGCCAGCACGGATCGGATTGAATTCATGCGACGGTCGGGCGTGATCGCGAGCCCCTCCTCCCAGCGCGCGGCGCGCAGCAACTTGTACTGCGCGGTGCGGCCAAGTGTCTCTTCAATAGCTGTGGCATTGCCGTCTTCAGCGGCATGCGACAGATGCACTCCCGCCACGTGTACCTGGCGATTCCGCAAAAGTTCCAGTGCCTGACTGCTGGAGCGCGACAGAATGAGCAGACGAACGTTCGCGTGCCGTGCCAGCTCCTCGGCCAACAGCCCCACCGCCGGATCGCAGCAAGCCATGACCAGAGTTCGCTCGGCCGCGAATTGCTCGGCCGGGTGCATGGATGTTCCGTCGAACATTCCATCGTGGGCCGTGGTGATATCTCCGAACGTGTCAGCCGGATAGGCCAGCAGCCGGCCATCGACCTCGGCCTGCCAATAACGGCATGCCCCTTGCGGAGATGTGGCCCAGGCGGGAGCGGACGGACCGTCGTCGTCGAGGCTGAACAGATCTTCGACCCGGCAATCGAAGACCTTCGCCAGTCGCAAGGCCGCTGCCGCCGAAGGGACCAGTCGCTCGATCTCAATGGCGCTAATGCCGCTGCGCGACACGCCGCTCGCGCGGGCCAACTCGTCTTGCGACCAGCCCCGCGCGAGCCGGGCAGTTTTCAGGCGATTCTTCAAGTTTTCCATGCTTGACATGATCCTGTCGAAAGTTGACACTATCCGGTCGATCGAGGAATGACAAGTATATAAGGTCCGTCACTCCGCTCGTGAGTGCTAACCGCCCGCCACCGAGAGACGCCTGTGATCTCTTAGCTCCCTAGCAGCGACCATCGGCTTTTTGCCTTGTCGCCTTCTTTCGTACCCAGTGCCATTGGCGCTGGAGCGACTCTAAACACTATCCCGCCCGCGCTTGGGTGTCCCTATTTATGCACCTTGATGAGACGAAATTTATGAAGACGCTCAAAACCGCCGCACCGATCATGACGTTGTTCCTGGTTTTTTCCCAAGGAATCGCCACCTGGGCCGCTTCGATCACGCTCACGCCGGATAAGGATAATACGATCATCCAGGCGACCGATCCGAGTGCGCAGCTCAGTAATGGCCTGGGAGATATTTTCGTCGGACGTACGAATCAAGATGGCAGCGGGCCAGCCGTAACGAGTATCCGCCGTGGGTTGGTACACTTCAACGTCGCCGGCAGCAGCATTCCCGCCGGCGCGGTGATCACGGGCGTTTCGTTCAAGATCACAAACGTGATGACCAATAACGGCGATCAAACCTTGTCGCTGAATGACGTATCGCAAAACTGGGGGCAGGGCACTTCGGACTTCAATGGCGGTGTGGGTGCGCCCGCGACGCAAAATGACGCAACCTGGTTGTACACCTTCTACAATGCGACAACTCCTTCGACGAGTCCGACCTGGACGACCCCCGGCGGCTCCTTCAGCTCGACGGCCTCGGCCACGGCGCTAGCGCCCGGAGGACAGTCCGGAAACGTGATTTCGTTTTCCAGCACGCAATTGATCGCCGACGTGCAGAGCTGGTTGAACAGTCCGACCAGCAACTTCGGTTGGGCCATCCTCGGCAACGAATCGACGGGGCAAACCGCCAAGCGGCTTAACAGCAGCGAATCGGCCAATTCTCCGCAACTGATCATCAACTACACCGTTCCGGAACCAACAAGCGTTGCGCTGGCCGCGATGGGGTTGCTCTCAATGCTCGTGGTCGCCAAACGGCGCGCACTGTAACGACGCAAAGGGCCGCGCGATGCCAAATCGACGCGCCGCGATCGCGGGGAAGTCCAGCTCGGTGCCGAGGCGCGCCCCGCAACTTCGTCGTTCGCGTTGCGCAGGTTTCACGATTATCGAGCTGTTGGTGGTCGTCGCGATCATCGGGCTGCTGGTGGCGGTGTTGCTCCCGGCCGTCCAAGCTGCCCGGGAAAGCGCGCGCCGCGTCCAGTGTCAGCATCAGCTCAGACAACTGGCGCTAGGCGCGCACATCTATCACGATTTTCAGGCGATGTTTCCGTCAGGCGTCGACCAGTCGGAGTTCAACCTTCCGCCGGTTTACCGCTGCTTTTCGTTGTTTACGTACCTGCTGCCGCATCTGGAAGAGACGTCGCGTGCCCTGCAGTGGCAACTGGCCGATCCGCTGTTGAACACCACCGGCGGCGCCGCCGCGCAAACGGCGGCCGTCATCAATACGTTCGTATGTCCCTCCGATATAATTCCTGATAATCCCATCCTTAGCAGCCAGGGATGGTATCAGGCGTTGACCAGTTACGGCGGCAATGGCGGGACACGATCGTATTTTTTGCCATACGCCACGGTCGATGGCATTTTCTTCTCCACAGGCCCTGCTTCGGAGCCGGTGCTGCATCAACGGCAAGTGCGCATCGCCGACATCATTGATGGAACGAACGCCACGATATTGATGGGGGAGCGCAGCCACACGGATCCGAATTTCGAATCGTTCGGCGAGGCGGGCTGGGTCGACCGGCTGTCGCAATGGGGTTGGTGGGCCGTCTCGGCGGGACGCAAAGCAGCGGGTCATGTAACGATGAGCTCGTACGCGCCGCTGAACTATCGTCTGCCGTTCGATTTCAATGGCCGGGCCACGGCCGTTCCGCCCGCCACGGATCCAAACGTTTTTCAGTACTACTTCGACTCGCGCATCTGCGCATGGGGAAGCAATCATCCAGGCGGAGCAAACCTGGCGTTCGCTGATGGCTCGGTGCGCTTCGTCGCGGATCGAATCCCACTCGTAACCTTGCAAAGCCTCTCCACGCGCGCCGGGGGCGAGGTAACGGGCGACAATTGACGAGGCTAACAACGCCGTGACGAGGGGCTTTGCTACGTTCTGCGACGATCATCGCACAAGATGGCATTGCGCTTACGTGCTGTTCGCGGTGTTGACTCTCGCGACGGCAGGATGCCGTCCCGCTGACGAGTTTGCTCCGGTGAACGGCCGGCTGCGGATCCGCGGCGAACCGGCGGCCAATGTGCTCGTCGTCTTTACTCCCGAGTCGACCGCCGACCACGTTGCGCCACGTTCGGTCGGCGTGACGGAGGACGATGGTCGCTATACATTACGGTCGGAACAGAATCGCGCGGGCGCAGTCGTGGGACGACACCGTGTAACGCTCGAAGATATGAACGTCTACGCGGTCGAGCGGAGCGAGAGGCCTCCCACGGCAAGCAATCCCACGCCCACGTCGCGATTAACGAAGGAGTATTCAGCCGTGACCACGACGCCGCTCGAACGGCGCGTCGTGGCCGGCCCGCAGGAGATCGATCTCGACGTTCCCCACGCTGCTAAATAGAGAGTGCCTTCTAAGAACGCGCGCAGGCACTGCCTAACGAAAAACCGTCGCACTTTCCATCGGACACGCTCGCATCATGAACACGCTTCAAGATTTTGCTCAAGCACGAGCCTTAAAATACATTTTGCCGGCCGTGGTCCTGTTCGGTTGTCTGGCGGGGGCTGGCGCTGCCGCGGAGTTGCCGATCATCGTTCCCGATCGGGACAATTTGCAATTCATGAGCTTTTGGGTCGCCAAGGGGGCGGGCTATTTCGCCGACGAAGGAGTCGAGCTGCGGCTACTTGTGCCCGAGCAGCCGAATCAAGCGCAGCGCATGGTACTGGCCGGCGAGGCCGATTGCGCGGTGTTGCCTCCGCCGATGTATCTGGAACTGATCGCGAAGAAGTTTCCCTGGGTGCTGGTGGCGAACCTGCTGGAGAATGATGCGATCAATCTCGTTGTGCGCCGCAGCATCGTGGAAGAGCGCAAGCTGGATCTGAATGCCTCGTTGAAGGATCGACTGACGGGACTAGCTGGGTTGCGAATCGGTGTCGCGCCGAACCCTCCGACCCGATTGCGTGCCCTGTTCCGCAGCGTCGGATTGGACGCCGATCAGGTGATCAAGATGGTGATCTATCGCGGCCAGGAACAGAACGAGGCCTTCGGCGACGGGCGCGTCGACGCGCTCTACGCTCACACTCCTTACCTGGAAAAGGCGCTCGTGGACCAGGACGCGATCATGGTGGTGAATCAGTCCAACGGGGAAGTGCCGAAGCTGGCCGTGCGTCAGATTCACGCGCTGGTGGTGTCGCAAAGGATGGTGGCCGAGAAACGAGAAACCGTCACGGGCTTGGTGCGGGCGATTGCCCGTGCGGAGACGTTGATTCATGGCGACCGTCCGGCCGCGGTCGCGGCGATCCTGCGCGAGTTCCCAGATATGGAACGTCGACACGTGGAAAAAGTGGTCGAAGTCTATCAGACGGCGATCCCCACCTCGCCGCGTGTCAGCTCCAAAGGTTTTCAGGCAGCGCTTGAGCTATTTCCGGCCAGCCGGCAACCGCCCGATCTATCGGGCCTGGATCTGAACGAGTTCGTCGCACCTGAGTTCGCCGACGCCGTGGCCGAATCGACAGTGCGTCCGGACAAGTAAGCGAGATTCTTTCCCGCGCATGGCCGGCGTCACGGCGGACGCCTTTAGCGCGCCGGCTCGGGGCTTAATGGGCAACCGGCCACGGACCCTGCCTCCTCGACGCGTATTGCGGGCATACCCTCGACATGCGCATTTTCAGGCACATCGCGAATAACGACGGCGCGCGGTCCGACCGTGGCCCAAGCGCCGACGTGGATATTCGGAATCACCAGGGCGCCGGGCTCCAGGCGGGCGCCTTGCCCAATGCGCACGGTGCCAGCCAACACGACCCCCGGCGAGAGCTGCGCGAAATCTTCGACCACTGAATCGTGAGAGATTGTCACGTTGGCAGACACGACGACATGCTGCCGCAGATCGACATCGGCCTGCGCCACGACTCCTTCGAACACGATCGTGCCGGCGCCGACCTTGGCTGAGGGATCGAGGAACGCCCGCGGATGAATCACCGAGATCCAGCGCACATCCAGCCGCTGGGCAGAATCTTTTCGTAGTCGCGGTTCGTCGAATCCAAGCACCGCCGGCAGGCGGGAACTCGAAGCGAGTGCCAACGAACCAACAACCGGCACGCCGGCCACGAGTTGTCCCCACTGCGCCGTGTTGTTGTCATAGATGGCGCGTACTCTCAGACCCGCTAGTCGCCCAGCGGAAATGATCGACTTCGTCTGTCGGCCCAAGCCGATAAGAATGATATCTGACATGCCGAGGGGGCCAGTCGAGAATTTCGTATGAGGCGCTCGCCAGCATTCTAAGTGTGCGTCAAGTTCGAGTGCGGCACAATGCTAGAAACGCGGGGCGGCAGTCGCCCGCAAGCAGCAAGGTGTACGTTTTCGACGAAAGTCGCCGCGTAACGGGATAGGATGTTCAATCCGCCATCGGCACGCACCGGTGGCGGCAACCGTGCAATCTTATGGGCCGGGCCGGGCGTTGGCCTCGTCTTGCCAACGATAGACCGCGATCGTAAAGCCTGAAATTCCAGCATACGGAAATACTTGCTGTATGCGGTAGTAGCCGTTTCCCCCTTCGAACCTGAGATCGCGGGAATCACTATAGGGTTGCTCGCCGGTGGCAATGATCATCCACTCGGGGAATTTCTTCAAGCGTGGCCCAAGGTCGTCGAAGACGAACGTATGTCCGGCCACGTAGCGTCCGTAAAACTGCGTGTACAGGACCGGTCGCGAACGGTGGCCGTCGTTGGCGATGTGAATTTCCTTTTGGTCCGGATCCGATTCGAGCATCAGCTCGAGTGCCTCGCGGAAATGGCCTCGCCCCACGCGCAGGAAGTCGAACGTCTGCCATCCATTGGCTGCGACGAACAGAGCCAAGGCCGCGACGACGGCAATTGGCCCCGCCGGTCGTAGCTCCCACAAACGGCTGAACAAATAACTGAGAAGAACCAGCAGCAAGACCAGATTCACATAGAAATAACGCTCATAGATCAGCTCGGGCGGATGCAAGGTCAGCAGCAACATCGGCGCGAAGAAGATGCCGCTGGCGAAAAAGAGCCATAACGTCGAACCCGCTCGGGCCAAGAGCACAATCGCGACAATCGCAGCCACGAACACCAGTCCACCCAGGGATAGCTGAAGGAACATGTTGGTGGTCAAGGCGCCGGCCGTCAGCGCTAACGTGCTGATGACGACATCCTCGATGGTTCGCGTGTCGCCGCCGCCAATTTTCATGGCGCGTATATCAATGATGTACAAGACTGCCATGGCCACGATCGGCACGGCATGCAGCCCGACTAGTTGTCGCAAAGCCTTGGCTCGCGTCTTGGATTGCTGCCAGCACACCGCGCACGACCAGGTACAAAGCGCGAAATAGACTTCCACGAACGTCAGGTGCGACAGCGTTCCCAGAATGGTTGTGGCCGCGAACAGTATGTTCGCCACGACCGAGCGGGTTGTCAGGAAGCGATCGAGCGCCAAGAGCGCAGCAAGCGCGAAAAAACCCGCCAGTGCGTAGCCACGCGCTTCCGAGGCAAAGCAGATCAGCACGTAAGAGGCACTCGTCAGCACGGTTGCGGCAACCGTGGCGACGGACCCCCAGCGGAAGGAAAACCGCGCTGCCAGGATGATCGTGCCAATACCGGCCACGAGCGACGGAATGCGGTACAGCGTCCAATTCGACTGGTTCTGACCCAGCAGATACATCCACAACGTAACCAGGTAATGATTGTTGTCGTGGTGCGCCGTCATGATATCGAGGGGCGAATTGGCTCGGCCTGCGAAGAGGAGCAACGACCAGATCTCGTCCATCCAGAATTCGTCCATCGCCCCCCAAATGCGTAAGAAAGCTGCCAGCCAAATGCAGAGGATGATCCCGAGCAGCACGGGACGCGAAAGGGACGAAGCCGATACCTGCCCGCAACGACTGGCGACGGCCAAGTCGGCCGGCGGCGCCGCGACCTTGGACCTTGGGCCGGGAGCGTAGGTCTTTTTCGAACGGGCCATGCGTGCGTCGTCAGGCGGATAGGCAACAGGGCATCAGTCAGAAAAACCGATCGTTGCTGAAGATTTTGTCAGGTGCAAGGGATTTCTTCGCTTGTCCGCGTACGGAACGTTAGCATGAACAGAAGGTCTCGCGTTGCGAGCTATAAGGGATTTGCCTCTCGAAGGCCCGATATAGTGAAGCGCAACGCCCCTCGCCACGAAAAGACGTACACCTAAATTCCCGCCTCATTATGCTCGATTTGGCGCATCACAAAAGCGCCCGACGCAGAAAAGGGAAATCAGTATGTCGCACGAACCGGGTTCGTTTCTGAAGACGTCGTGCAACGCACCGCGGGTTACCGTCGGACCGCGTAGCCACGCGAGGATCCGATGGCTCAATCGGCTGCTGGTCGTTGGCATTGCGATTGTCGTCTTTGCCGCGGATGTGCTTCCCGCCTCGGCCCAGTTCGTTGGCTTCTATCGCCGCGGCTTCTATCCGTACGGCTTGAATGCTTGGGCCTTGGGGGGATACGGGTATACGTCTCCTTATTACGGCTATAACCGCGGGTATTATGGTCGTCGCAGTGGTTACGGAGGCATGGCAGGAACAGCATTGTCAGCCAACGAGATGGGCATGTCGCGAGTGATTGCCGCCTCGGGCTACGCGAACTTGCAGAACTCGCAAGCCACGCAGAATGAATTGCAGGCGCGATCCACCGATTTCAATAATCGAGTGACCTGGACCAGTGACTATTACCAGATGCGGCAAGCGCACCGCGCCAACGACGCCTCTCGCAGTCGGCTCTCGACCGAGGACGCGGCGAAAATCGCGCACGCCGCGGCGCCACGCGTGCCGGAATCCTCGCAGTTCGACCCTGCCACCGGGAACGTTTCTTGGCCTGTGATCCTGCAAGACGCCCGTTACATTGAAACGCGCGACGAGCTGGAGAATCACTATCGTGCGCAAGTGGCGGGCGCCAAGCCCGATGCCGAGAGCTATCTGGCCTTCAATAAATCGTGCGAGACGCTGCTGGGCGAGTTGAAGGCGAATATGCGCGACTACTCGGCCAACGACTATCAGCAAGCGCGGCACTTCGTCGAAGGTTTGCGCGCCGCGGGGCGGCAAGCCACGGCGAAATAGTCGTACTTCGTCGGACGGTTTCCCGACCGGCATGTCCGGGACGATTTCGCCATCATCGGGCCGTTTTGCTCTCTCGAAGGGCGCCGGTTCTTCGTCGTCTCTACCTGCGTGCCTGGGCCCGTTCGGCATGGTAAGCTCGTGACCCGCGGGCAGTTTATCCATGCCGTTCACTGCCAGCCTGCGAAAAGCGCATACCGATCGTCCTCGCCCTTCAGGGAGTAATGATGTCAGACTCCACGTCTCCAGCACCTGCCGTAGGAAAACCATCGCGGCGCAAATTCCTGGCCGCCACGAGCGGCGTCGCCCTGGGCTTTACGATCGTTCCACGACATGTATTGGGAGGGGCTGGGTTTGTGCCTCCCAGCGAACGTGTAAACCTGGCTGGCATCGGCGCGGGAGGCATGGGGGGAGGGGACATTGCCACGCACGCCCGCAACGGGGCCAACATCGTCGCGCTGTGCGACGTCGATGAGCAGCGCGCGGCCGGTATCTTTCAATCCTTCCCACAGGCGCGGCGGTATAAGGATTTCCGCGAGTTGATCGACAAGGAGGCGAAGAACATCGATGCCGTGACGGTCGGCACGCCCGACCATATTCACGCGGTGGCATCAATGGCCGCGATTCGCGCCGGCAAGCACGTCTACTGTCAGAAACCGCTGACGCACACTCTGCGTGAATGCCGCGAGCTGACCAAGGCCGCGCATCAGGCGGGCGTTGCCACGCAGATGGGTAATCAAGGGCATGCCAGCGAGGGCTCTCGGCTGACAAACGAGTGGATTCAGGCAGGCCTGATCGGCGAAGTGCGCGAAGTACACGTCTGGTCCGATCGCGCCGGGCGTTTGTGGAAGCAAGGAATTGGCCGCCCTAGCGAGACTCCACCTGTTCCTCCGACATTGAACTGGAACCTGTGGCTCGGACCCGCGCAAGAGCGTCCGTATCATCCGGCCTACGCTCCGGCGAACTGGCGTGGCTGGCGCGACTTCGGCACTGGTGCGCTCGGGGACATGGGATGCCACATCATCGATCATCCGGTGTGGGCACTGAACCTGGGCGCGCCGACAACGGTCGAGGCCAGCACGACGCTCGACGGATCGGTGCTGGCCGACAACCAGCCGAACTTCGAAACGTATCCGATCGCAGCGATCATCAACTTCGAGTTTCCGGCGCGTGGGAAACTGCCGCCGGTGCGCATGACGTGGTACGAAGGAGGACTGATGCCGCCGACCCCCGCCGAGATGCCGGCCGGCAAACGTCTGCCTGATAACGGCGTGCTGTACGTCGGCAGCAAGGGGAAGATGTTTCACTCCTCGCACGGCGGTATGCCCGAGGTGCTGCCCGTCTCGCTCGCCGAAGCTGCCAAGCAGGTGCCGAAGACGTTCGAGCGATCGCCCGGACATTATGAAGAGTGGCTGTTGGCGTGCAAAGGGGGGCCGCGTCCCGTTTCGAATTTCGATTATGCCGGACCTCTGACCGAGATCGTGCTGATCGGCGTGCTGGCTCTACGTGCGCCGGGCAAACGCCTGGAATGGGACAGCGCGAACATGAAAGTCACGAACGCGCCCGAGCTTGATGCGTTCGTACATTCCGACTATCGCCCGGGTTGGACACTGTAGCCGGTACAAGCGAGTCGCCGATGCGCGTCGTCCTGCTAGCGCTCCTGATTTCGATCGTTGTCGTGTTGAACGGAACGGCGCTCGCTGAGCCGACCGGCGCCCCGACACCCGTAGCTGGCGGCGGAACGGCCCAAAAGCCGGCGCCGATCGACGGACCGTTATCTCCCCCGCAGGCGCTACAGTCGTTTGCAGTTGCCGGGCAGTTGCGCGTCGAACTGGTGGCGTCCGAGCCTCTGGTCGATAGCCCTGTGGCAATCGCCTTCGATGAGCAGGGCTTTCTTTACGTCGCCGAGAATCGCGGATATCCGAACGGGCCCCCGGCGGGCGAGCCACCGCTGGGGCGCATTGCCCGGCTCGCGGATACCGACGGTGATGGGCGATTCGATCAGCGTACCGATTTTGCTACCGACCTGACGTTCCCCAATGGCGTTATGCCGTGGCGCGACGGAGTGATCGTCACCTGCGCTCCCGAGATTCTGTTTTTAAGAGATACCGATGGCGATGGCCGCGCGGACCAGCGTCACGTCTGGTTCACCGGATTCTCGACCGCCGGAAGCACGCAGCTGCGCGTCAGCCATCCCACGCTCGGCGTCGACAATTGGATCTATGTGACCAGCGGACTCACCGGCGGCAACATTACCTGCCCCGCTCATCCTGTGCGACCACTGATCAAGTTTGGTCGCAGCGACTTTCGCTTTCGACCCGACCTGAGCGAGTACGAATCGTGCGATGGTGGCGGGCAGTACGGCCTGTGCTTTGACGACGCCGGCCGGCGATTCATTTGTTACAACCGCGTGCCGGTACAGCATGTGGTGCTGCCTTCACGCTACTTGCGCCGCAATCTGCATCTGGCGTTTTCGGAAACAGTGGAGAATTGCCCGACCGATCTCACGCCCGAGCCACTAGCCGGACATGGCCAGGGCGCCCGGCTATTTCCAATTAGCGCGAACGTGACCACCGCCGATTCTCATGCGGGCACGTTCACCGCCGCGTGCGGGGTCTTCGTATGGCGCGATGGCAGCCTGCCTGCGTTGTACGCCGGCGGCGCGTTCAGTTGCGATCCGACCGGTAACCTGGTGCATTTCGACAAGTTGACGCCGCGCGGCGCCACGTTCACGGCGCAGCCTGCACTCGCGGGTCGCGAGTTTCTGGCGAGCACCGACAATTGGTTCCGACCCGTGTTTCTGACATCCGGCCCGGACGAGGCGCTGTACATCTGCGACATGTATCGCAAGACGATCGAGCATCCCGACTACCTGCCGGCCGAAATCCGCAAACGGACCGACTTCGACAGTGGCCGCGGCATGGGACGTATTTGGCGCGTGGTCGATGCCGGGCTGACGCGACGCGATTTGAGTGAAAAACAACGATTAGTGCTGCGTTTGGTAAAAGGCGGGGCCTCGGCTGTTGACTTGCTGAAGGCCGACGGTGCGTGGGCACGTGATCTAGGGCAGCGATTGCTGCTCGCCGAGGATCCGACGCGGCAGACAATGCTTTTGCCAGTGTTGACCGACGAAAAGCTCTCGGACGCTGGATTGATTCGCGTGCTGAGGTTGCTCGAAGCTCGCCACAAGCTTGACGACGCAACGATCACTCACGCGTTAGCCGACAAAAGTCCGGCGGTTCGCGAACAAGCTTTGCAGTTGGCCGAGGGACGTTTTGTCGGTTCCCACGCGCTTGTCGACGCGATTCGGCCGCTTGCAGAAGATGCCGACCCGCGCGTGCGATTTCAGTGGGCGCTGACGCTGGGCGCCGCCGGCGATGCCACGATGATTCCAGCACTCGCGCATCTTGCAGTGCGCGATGCGGAGGACCGCTGGCTGAGGGCGGCCGTGTTTAGTTCGATCGCGGGACGTGAACGGGCCTTCCTCCACGAATTGTTGGCGGAACAGTCAGGGGACGGTCAGGATATCGAGCAGTTATGTGGAGAGTTGGGCCGTTTGCTCGGCGCCAGCCAACCCGTGGAGGCGTGGTCCGCGGTGCTCGCGCAGATTCTAGATTCCAAAAGGACGACGACCGAGCGAGCCGCAATAATTACGGGCATGGCCGACGCGCTCCGCAGTCGAACGGCCAGTCGCGGCTCAAGTTCGGTTCTGACGAGTGTGTTGAGTGACGACGATACCACCAGCAAACGGTTGCGCGAACAACTCACGGCGCTCGTTGACGACGCGGTCGTCGTCGCGACCGATACGACGAGCGACAGCGCGTCACGCAAGACAGCTATTGCGTTATTGGGGCATTGGGATTTTCCCAAAGTCGGTGACACATTGCTCGCGCTTGTTGATCCCGCGCAGCCCGTCGAGATGCAGGCCGCGGCCGTGCATGCGCTAGGGGGAATGCAACACGAGCCGATCAGCGCGGCCTTGCTGTCGGCCGACCGATTCGCCGTTTACTCGCCGGCAGTGCGCGAAGAGGTGCTGGCCACGATGTTCTCGAATAAATCGCATTTGCCCGGGCTGCTCCAGGCCATCGAAGCAGGGGCGGTGCCGGCGGGGGCGGTCGATTCGCTGCGCCGTAAGCAACTGACCGAGCACAGCGATCCGATCATTCGGGAGCGAGCGGCGAAAATGTTCGGGCTTAACACTGCGACCGATCGTGGCCGCGTCTACGACGACTGCAAAGCCGCATTGAGTCTGACGCCGGACGTCGGCAATGGCCGCGTGGTTTTCAAGAAGCATTGCGCGAACTGCCATCGCCTCGATCGCGAAGGTTTTGCCGTCGGCCCTGATCTGTTTGGCATCCGCAATCAGCCGAAGGAAACGATCCTGTTGCACATCGTCGTTCCCGAGCATGAAATCACGCAAGGCTTCGCCGCCTACACGGTCGAAACCAAGGATGGTCGCACGCTGACAGGATTGCTGGCCAGTGAAACGCCTGTCAGCATTACGTTGCGCCAGCCACTGGGTAAGGAAGAGACGGTGCTCCGCAGCGATATCGAGATTCTTTTGGCGAGCAAGCTGTCGCTGATGCCACAGGAATTCGAGAAAGCAATGAACCGTCAGGAACTGGCGGACCTGCTCGCGTATTTGAAGGGGGAGAGCGGACCATCAACGGTGGGCGGTATTGCCGGTCCCCAATAAGCGACAGCGGATAGCCACGTTCAGAAGGAAGGTGTAATGCCATGAGCCGAGCCAAATGTGTTGTGATTGCCTGGGCCTACTTGTTCGGCACGGCGTCGATAGGATTCGCGGCCGAGGCAGCGCCGTTCAAGGCTGGTTTTGCCGAACGAGACATTACGCCCGACATTGGCATGGAGCAGCCGGGCGGATACGGCAAAGCATTTCATCGCATGAAGCACGATTCATGCAAGGTACGCGCTAGCGTATTCGACGACAGTGCGAAGCGTGTCGCGATCGTTGGCATCGACGCCTTGCTGATCCGGCGTGTGAACGTCGATGCGGCTCGCAAGGCGATTCAAGAAAAATGCGGCATCCCGCCCGAGGCGGTAATGATCGCGGCATCTCATTCGCACTCGGCTGGCCCAACCGGGATGATCCTGCCGGGCGAGTTCGACCAGGCTTCGGAGCAAGTGAAAACGCTGGCCTATGAAAAGTCGTCGATGGCCAACGCTGAATACTTGCGGCGCGTCGAACAGGCTCTCATCGATGCCGTGGTTGCTGCCGACAGCAGTAAGGTCCCGGCGCGATGCGGCGTGGGCATGGGAATCGAGGACAAAGTTGCGTTCAATCGACGCTTTCGCATGGCCGGTGGGCTGACAATGACGCACCCGGGTCAGGGAAACCCCGACATCCTCGAGCCGGCCGGCCCGATCGATCCGCAAGTTGGAGTTTTGGGAGCCTGGAGCGACGACGGAAAACTTCTTGGCTGCATCGTGAACTTCTGTTGTCATGCAACCACCGGTCCCGGCGGCATCTCGGCCGATTACATTCACTACATCGAAAAAACGATCCGCGGACTGATGGGGGACGAGGCGATCGTCGTGTTCGTGCCGGGCATGGCGGGCGATGTGACGCAGGTCGACAATCGCAGCCCGTTCGCGATCAAGCAATTCGGTGAGGTCTCGGCGCGATTCGTCGGCGGGCGTGTGGGGGCCGAGGCGCTGAAGGTCTTGCTGGCGATGGAGCAAGGAGCCGGGGCGCTCGTGCCGGTTAATTGCGAGACGCGCACTCTGCAGATTCCGCGACGCAAACCGCGCCCGGAACGTCTGGCGCGAGCGCGCGAAGTGTTGGCCGGGGATCCGCAGAAAGTCGACACGACCGAGTGGACGTTCGCTAAGGAGATCGTACTGCTCGACGCGCGTCTGGCGCGCGAGCCGATCGCCCCGGTCGAAGTGCAGGCAATTCAGGTCGGACCGGCCGTGTTTGTATCCTGCCCGGCCGAATACTTTTGCCAGTACGGGCTCGATATCAAAGCCGGCAGCCGATTTCCATTTACCTTTCCCGTGTCACTAGCCAATGATTGCGTGGGGTATGTGCCGACCGAAGAGGCGCTCGGCCCGCGCGGCGGCGGGTACGAGACACGCTTGACCAGCTATACGAATCTCGAGCCGGCCGCCGGGCGAAAAATCGCTGACGCGGCGATCGATCTGACCTCGCAGCTCGCGCCGGGGGCGATCCCGCAGCCGCCGGCGTTGCCCGCGTTCACCGGCCAGCCGTGGGCTTACGGCAAGCTGCCGCCCGAATTGGACTAAAAGGTGACCTTTTCGTAGGCGGTGGGCATGCTTGACAAAATGGGAAGCATGAACCACGATCTCTGTATGCCCAAAAGCACATACCGCAGGCGAAATTTCAGCGAGCAGTTGCGCCGTGCAATTAATGGTTGCGGCCTGACTCGCTATCAACTCGCCAAGCGCACGGGGATTAGCGAGGCCACGTTGTCACGCTTTATGTCGGGGCAGCGTGGCCTGACGCTGAAGGCGGTAGACAAGCTGGCCGACCTGTTGGAATGGAAGCTGGAAAGCAAGGGGCGCCGCCGCCCACCAGGTTTCATGGATGCGCCGCGAGCCACGGTGCGCGCGAAGCGCGGCACCACGGCGATGCCGGTGAAAGAACCCCTTCCGGCACGGCCCCGCCCCAAAGCCGCGGCTGCTTCGCGCCGGTAAGCGTCTTCCAGACTCGCGCCGCGCTGGCAATCTATCTGGCCAGACGCCTCTTTTCCTCAGCATCCGACGTGTCGTCGCTCTACCGCGACAGGTTGACATGCTAGCGACGAGAAAGTCATCGCAGTCTCTGCATTCTCTTCGAATCGATAGCGGTTGTAGTAACTGTTCCGTCCATTACGGCTGCCGTGGCCAGGGTATGCGGATCGATCCGATGTGCATGAAAGGATTGATTACTCCTAGGTTTACGAAGACACATATGCCAAGCTTTTGTGTGGCGCAGCATGGCAGCCGGCTCGCGCGATCATTGGCCGTAGCGATCGCGGTGCTCGGTTGGCTAGCCCCGATGCCTGCGTGGGGAGTGACGCCGACGCCCGTGGTTCGCCTTGTCGGCGCTGCCCAAGCTTCGGAGGGCGAGACAATCGCCCCTCCGAAAGGCACAGCGATCGTCGAAGGGATCGTTGGGCGACAGAATTCACTGCTGACAGAGGAGTTCGCTCCGATTGATCTTCCGGTTGCTGTTCGGTTGGCCGGCCTGCGCAATCCGGATCTGTTTCTGGCGCGGCAGCGCGTTGTCGAAGCCGTGGCGTTGCGTCAGTTGGCCGCGGCGCAGTTGCTGCCCGACCTGAACCTTGGCTCGAACTTCGATTCGCATTCCGGCAGCTTGCAGGAGTCGGCGGGCGACATTCTGCGCGTCAGTCGCAGCTCGCTGTATGTGGGTGCCGGCGCCAACGCGGTCGGTTCAGGGACGGTGAACATTCCCGGCGTTGTTTGGAATCTCAATGTCTCGAACACCATTTTCGGAATTCTCGTTGCGCGGCAGGTGGTACGCGAGCAAGATTTCGCCAATCGGCAGACAAACAACGATGTCCTCGGAGCCGTGGGGACGGCCTACTACGAGTTGATGCGCGCCGAAGGATTGCGGGCCGTTTATGTGCAAATCCGCGACGACACGGCGCAGGTGGCCGACCTTACAGCAGCCTTCGCCAAGGTCGGTGAAGGGCGCCAGGCGGATGCCGAACGAGCCGCTACGGAGCTGGCGCAGCGACAGGTTGATGTATTCGCGGCAGAGGGAAGAATCCTGGTCGCCTCGGCCCGGCTCTGCCAGGTTCTGAATCTCGATCCCTCGTTGCGATTGCATGTGACGGATCGTTGGGTCGTTCCCACGCCCCTCGTTCCGGATCCGATTCCGTTAAACGAACTGGTGGCGATGGCCATGCTGCAACGACCAGATTTGGCGCAGCGACGGACGGCCATTCGCGAGACCTTCCTGTCACTGCAGGCGTCACGGCTGTTGCCTTTCTCGCCTAACGTGTTTTTGGGATTTAGCGCCGGCACGTTCGGCGGCGGCAGCAATATCGTTGCCGAGACCACCACAGACCCTCGCTTCGGCAGCTTCAGTGGTCGCAACGACTTCGATGTCATTGGCTACTGGACTTTGCAGAATCTCGGCATAGGCAATAAAGCGTTGATCGATGCATCCCGGGCTCGACTAGGACAAAACGACTATCGATTCTTGATTGTCTTGAATCAAGCAAGGGCCGATGTGGCCGAAGCATACGCCTTGTCGATGGCCCGTTACGCGCAGATTGGCACAAACGAACGGGCCACGCGTACCGGCCAGGCCGGCTTTCAAGAGGACCTGCTGCGAACCCGCAATCACGCGGGACTGCCGATCGAGGTATTAAACAACCTGCGATTGTGGGCCCGAGCTCGCGTCGATTATTTGAATTCCATCGTGGACTTCAACGAAGCCCAGGTGCGGTTGTACGTCGCTTTGGGTCAACCTCGCGCCGATATGTTGGCTCGACCCGGGCCACCGCTCTCGGGTCCGGAAGCGGAACCCGTGCCACCGGGTGCAGCGCAGCCACAACCTCGGGCGGATGTAATCCCTCAGCCGTAGCTGTCGTCAAGTGGGCGCATTCGACGCGTTGCACGCGCAGGGAATTCTTCACTCGAGTAACGTGCCTCGCATGCTCCTTCGAACAGGGACTATTAATTGAGGTCGCGCCAATCCCCCCAAACGCTGGTTGCGATGGTGCATCGCTATTTTGCGGTGTGTCGGAGGGGCGTCTGCGCGCTGGTCTCATTCGGTTGCCTGCTGGCGGTTGCCTCGGCACAAGAATCGAAGCCGGTCGTGACTCGTCTACCTAGCCCGGTCGTGACGCGCGTCGCGCAAGGAAATCCGCAGGAATATCCGTCGACTCAGCCCACACCGCTTGAGGTGATGCCGATCGATATGGGGGCAGCCTGGGAACTGGCCGCGCGGCAGAACCCGACCATCGGCTGGACGCGGCAGGTGGTGCAGGAACGCCTGGCAAACCTGCTGCAGGCCCGTGTGATCGCGGTGCCGAGTCTGAACGCCGGTACGACAATTCACGCGCACAATGGGGCGGTGGAAGGATCAGCGGGCGACATACTTCGGGTGCCCGGCCAGTCATCTTTGTACGTGGGAGGCGGTGCGGCGGTAGCAGCAGCCGGTACCGTGAACATTCCGGCGGTGAGTATCTTTGCACCTGTCGCAGACGTTGTTTACGAACCTTTGGCCGCGCGGCAGTTTGTCGCGGCCAGTCAGTTTGACGTACGCGCCACGTTCAATTCCATTTTGTTGGACGTCAGCACCCAGTACCTGGAACTGGTCGGCGCCGAGGCTTGGTTCGCTGCCCTCCGCCATTCCGAATTCGATATGGCCGACATCGTCCGTCCCACGCTCGCGTTTGCCGCAGCGGGGCAAGGGAGCGAGGCCGACGCCAATCGAGCCCGCAGCGAGGCACTTTTGCTGCGCGCCCGAGTTCAGGCGGCCGAGGGTGACATCGCCGTGGCCGCGGCCCGGCTCTCGAAATTGCTGCAACTAAACCCTGCGGTGGCCCTACGCGCCCCGGACAGGCCGCTGGCGATCGTGACGCTCGTTAATCCTCGCGAGGAATTGTCAAATCTTGTCGAAACGGCATTGCGCTATCGCCCTGAAATGGGGGCGCGTTCGAGCGAGGTCGCCGGCGCCGAAGTGCGCTATCGGCAAGAACGCATGCGGCCGCTGCTGCCCACGATGTCGATGGGGTTCAGCAGTGGCACGTTCGGCGGCGGTAGTATGCTCGTGGATCCTGTTTATGGCAGCTTCTCGGGCCGAAACGATTTTGATGTGATGGCCCTGTGGACCTTGCAAAACGCCGGCATGGGAAATGTCGCCCGCTGGCGACAGCGTCGGGCCGAAGTGGGCGAAACCACGGCGAATCGGGTGCGGATGATCAATCAAATCCGGAAAGAAGTGGCGGCAGCTCAGGCCGACACCGCGGCGCGCCGTCGCGAAGTGGACTACGCCATATTGCAACTGCAGACCGCCGAGATCGGCTTCATCGAAGAAGTGCGTCGCGCGCGCGGTGGCGAAGGCCTGCCGATCGAAGCTTTGAATTTGATCGATTTGCTGGTCAACGCACGCGAAGATTTGATTCGCGCCACCGTGGCCTATAACCAAGCCGAATTTCGATTGTTCGTAGCACTGGGCTGGCCCCCCATCGTGGCTGTCCCGCTGACGCCGCCTCAAGAGGTTCCGGACACGACCCAAACGTCTGTGGCGGAGCCGTAAACCGTGAACGGAATCCAGGCGCCGGGTCACACGCACATTGGTCCCATTTGCGGAACCTATCAAAGCTGTAAGCCAGTTGCGGGCGAACTGCTGCCCGACTCGTAACGCCAAGCGTTTTCGTGCCTTGCGTTGACCAGCGATACGCTTGGAACTAGGATTTGAGTGGTTAGGGAATCGTTAGCGACCGGAATTTTGGGAGTTCTAACACGGTTTTTACCGGCGTTTTTAGGACATCGGCAAACGAGGCGCGGTCATATGCGGAGTATTCGAGCCAGCTCGCTGGTGCGAGGGATTACCGCTGTGGCCGTTTTTTTCGCGCTCTGCGGAATGTCGATCCGACTACCCCTGCCCCTGAATTCTGCAGGGGCGGTCGTCCGTGCCAAGCGCGCCCGCCGCACCGAAACAGCGGCCGAACTAGCCGCCCAGGCGGCCCTGGCCGAGCAAGCTAAAGGCTCGACGCGCAGGTCGGCTGCCTCGGCTAAGGATCTCGCGACAATTTCGGGCGTTCCAACACGCTTGAAATCTCTTTCCGGCGGATGGAAGCATCGCTCGCACGCAGATCACGTAACTGCCTCTCTAGGCGACGGATCACAGCGGCTGTTACCCCTGCGCTGTTGATTCTTTTCTCAAACGCTTCAGTGATTGCTCGCGCTCCTTGTGGCTGCGCAAGCAATCTGTTGCGCCGGCACTGATCCGCGTCGAATACCTCGCGAGCGAGGTGCAATTGACGACCTGTGTCATAGGAAGTGGTTCTGGATTTTCCGGGGACGTACGAGCCCACCGCGGAGAACGATCGTGAGTAAAATGCGCGCCGAAAGTACGGTCCGTTTCGAGCGATCATCAGCGAGCGCTGTCGTGCAGCGTTTCATCGTGGCGGTGCCGCACCATCCCTGGCTGATCGCGGGCGTCTCGCTGGCGTGCGTCGTGACCGTGGCTTTATTCGCCTGGCGTGCCGATGGAAAACCTCCCGAGGCCATCGATCCAGCGCACAAGAGTGCCGCAGCCGCGCCGTCCTCGGAACAAGTCACGGAAGAGCTGCCGGGCGATGCGGTGAGCGTCGAAGTCGTGAAACCTGCGCTGCATGGCTTGGGACGCAAAACGACCCAACCAGGATCGGTGCATGCGTTTCAATACGCGGAGTTGTATGCGAAGACGTCCGGATACCTGGGTGAGCAGAACGTTGACATCGGCGATCGGGTCAAGCGCGGCCAGGTGCTGGCCGTGATCAGTGTGCCGGAATTGGAAAGCGACGTGAAGGAGGCGGCTGCCTCGCTCGAGCGCGCGAAGAGTGTCGTGGCCCAGATGCACGCCCATGTGTTGACCAGTCAGGCCGAAGCAGCGGCCGCCACGGCGACCGTCAAACAAATGGAAGCCGAGGTCGTGCGATCGACAGCGCAGCGAGTCTACCGCGAAAAAGAGTTCCACCGTATGGAAGAACTCTTCGCGCTCAAGTCGATCGACAAGCGGTTGGTCGATGAAAAGCAGGATGCGACGGAAGCCGCTCGTGCCGCCGAAATGGCAGCGCATGCCGCCGTGGAAAAATCCAAGGCAGAAGCGGACGCCGCTGCGGCGCGCATCGCACAAGCGAAAGCGGATGTGCAACACGCCGAAACCGACGTGCAGGTTGCCGAGGCCGTGCTGGCCAAGCAAAAAGTGCTGCTGGACTACACGCGAATCGAGTCGCCATACGATGGCGTGGTTACGCTGCGCAAATTTCATCCCGGCTCGTTTATTCGTGCCGCGGACCAAGGGGGCGAGGCGCCTCTATTGAGCGTGGCCCGCACCGACGTGGTTCGCGTGGTCGTGCAAGTTCCCGATCGCGATGTGCCGTTTACGAACGTGGGCGACGAGGCGACCGTCGAGATCGATGCCTTGCCTGGCAAGCTTTTCTCGGGCAAGGTGTCGCGAGTTGCTGATTCGGAGAACCCGCAGACACGAACGATGCGGGTTGAGATCGACCTTCCCAACGACAAGGATTGGCTGCGCGAAGGAATGTACGGTCGCGCGACAATTCAGCTCGCACCTCCGTCGAAGGCTTTCACGATTCCGGCGAGCGCTTTGGTAGGGAAAACCACCGATGCGAAAGGCAAGGTTTACATTGTGCGCGACGGCAAAGCAGCCCTGGTGCCGATCGACATCGGGCAGGATGACGGTTTGCAAATGGAAGTGCTCGACGGTCTCAAGCCCACGGACGATGTCATAGTTCACTATCGCGGCACGATCGGCGATGGCCGGCCCGTCCGGGTCGCCACAAGTCAGCCAGCGGCACAGAAGTCTCACTAACTTGCACAATGAGACATCACGGTCGACCAATACGACCGCGGTGAGAACGAATAATCGATGAACGGTCTGATTCGCGCTTCCTTACGAAATCCCGTGGCTGTTACCGTCACCATGTTGGCGGTAGTCGTCATCGGCATCTTGAGCGCCAGCCAAATCGCGATTGACATATTGCCGGTATTTCGCAGTCCGGCGGTGCAAGTGCTGACGTTTTACGGCGGCATGCCAGCCGCAACGGTCGAAAAGGACCTTTCCAGCCGTATTGAACGTGGAACGGGTCAGGCTGAAGGAATGCGGCGGCAAGAATCACGTTCAATTACCGGTGCGAGCATCGTGCGAAATTATTTTCGCAGCGACGTCGACCCCAGCGGCGCACTGACGCAGTCGAATTCACTGGCCTCGATGCAATCCCCGAACTTGCCCCCCGGCACGCTGCCGCCGGTGATTCTTCCTTTTGACCCTACGAGCACCGTGCCGGCTTGCATCGTGGCGCTCGATAGCGAGAACGAACCGGAATCCATTCTCTATGACGTGGGCCGCTTCGAAGTTCGCACCATGATTATGAGCCTGCCTGGCGCAGTGGCCCCCGTGGTGTACGGCGGCAAGGTGCGGGCAGTGATTGCCTACCTGGATCGGCAGAAGCTGCAGGCGCGAAACTTGTCGCCGGTCGACGTGATGAACGCACTGGATACTTCGAACCTGTTCCTGCCCACCGGCGACGCAAAATTCGGAGACACGGATTACGCCATCGATTCCAACTCGATGTACGACATGGTGGAACGCATGGGCGACATCCCTTTGCGCATTCAGCACGGCAATGCAACTTACCTGCGCGACGTGGCGACACCAAAGGACGCCAGTTTCATTCAGACGAATGTCGTGCGCGTCAACGGTCGGCGGCAGGTTTACGTGCCGATTTATCGGCAGTTGGGTGCCAGCACCTTGGATGTGGTCGCCAATGTCAAGAAATCGCTGCCGGACATCGAACAGCGACTCAGCCGCGATGGTATCAAACTGACACCGGTCATGGATCAGTCGGTATACGTGGAAAAAAGTATCCAGAGCCTGATTCAGGAAGGGGTACTGGGGGCCGTACTCTGCTCGCTCGTGATTCTCTTGTTTTTGGGCGAGTGGCGTATGACGCTGATCGCGATTCTCACGATTCCGATTGCTGTCATGGCGGGGATCACCGCGCTGTATTACACCGGCAACACGATCAACGTCATGACGTTGGCCGGTTTGTCACTGGCGATTGGACCGCTAGTCGACAGCGCGATCATTTGTCTGGAAAACACGCATCGCCACCTGGGATTGGGGCGCGATACACACGAGGCGGCTTACCTGGGAGCGAGCGAAGTCGCCATGCCTGAGCTCGTGGCAAGTTGCTGCACACTGCTGGTGCTGGCTCCGTTAGCGCTCATGCCGGGACTGGGTGAGTTTTTGTTCCGTCCCATGGCGTTGGCCGTGGCATTCTCAATGATCGCGGCGTATATCCTGTCGCGATCATTCGTGCCTTCGCGTTGTGCATCGTGGCTCAAACCCCATGCGGCCAATCATGGCGCAGGTCCCGCGGCAGACCACGCCGAGTGGACCGGTCGGTGGGCCTTTCTCGCACGGCCGGCGCGGCTGGTCAGCGCGACCTTTGCTCGCTGGGAGGCTTTGATCAATGCCGGCATCGCCTGGTACACGCGCCGTCTCGATTGGGTCATGGATCGCCGCAAGGGAACAGTGGCCGCCGCATTTTTCCTGCTTGTGGTTGTCGTCGGGCTGGTAGGCTCACGGCTGCGACGCGAGTTCTTTCCCGAGGTCGATGCGGGCGCGTTCGAGATGTACGTCCGCGCCCCCAGCGGCACGCGGATCGAAGCCACCGAGCAGCGGATTGCCGAGGTGGAGAAGATCATTCAAGAAAACATCGGCCATGACCTGACGACGATCATTAGCGAATTGGGAGTGGTGGCGGACTGGTCCGCGGCCTACACGCCCAACTCGGGCCCGATGGATGCCGTGGTCAAAGTTCAGCTAACCGAGCACCGGCATCATTCGGCGCAGGAATATGTGCATCAATTGCGCACCGCTTTTGCCAATGACAAGCGCTTCTCCGACCTGGAATTCGCCTTCGATTCGGGCGGCATGATCCGCGGTGCGATGAACGAAGGAAAATCGACGCCGCTCAATGTGCGAATCAAGGCCAAGAATCAACAGAAGGCCCGCTCCGTGGCCGAGGCGATCCAGCGCGAGGTCCAAGCCATCGAAGGTGTCGTCGATACCCGCATTATCCAGCGACTCGACTATCCCGAGTACATTCTCGATGTCGATCGGGCGAAGGCAGCCGACCTGGGGCTGTCCCAGGGGGACGTCATGAAGAATGTGATTGCCGCCCTGAATTCGAGCATTCAGTTCAACAAGAAAAACTTCTGGATCGACCCGATCAGTTCCAACCAATACTACGTGGGCGTGCAGTACCCCGAGGGAGATATTCTGTCGATCGATACGCTTCTGGATATCCCCATCACCAGCCCGGTGCAGAACCAGGCGATCCCATTGCGGAATATTGTTTCGCTACGGCGGACGAGCGTGCCGACGGAAGTTACGCACGCAAACTTGCAGCCGGCGATCGATTTGACGATGGGCGTTTACGGTCGAGATTTAGGACATATCGCGGATGACGTAGCGAAGGTCGTTGCCAAGTTCGGAACGCCGCTGCCCGACGGCGGTTGGCGGCCATTCGATCCGACGTCGGCCGAGCACAAGCTGATGGACGGCAGCCGCATCGAGCTGTCGGGCGAGTATTCGCGTATGCAGGATACGTTCCGCAGCCTAGGGCTAGGGCTGATCCTGGCCACGCTACTGATATACTTCCTGATGGCCGGATTGTTCCGTGCGTACATCACCCCGCTGGTCATTCTGTCGGCCGTTCCGATTGGCGTGGTGGGGGTGATCCTCATCCTGTATCTGACGGGCACGGCTTTGAACGTGCAGTCGCTGCTGGGTGTTATTTTCATGGTCGGCATCGTGGTCTCGAATACGGTGTTGCTGGTGGATTTCGCGCAGAATCTACGTACCACCGAGAAACTGACGCCCACCGAGGCGATCCGCAAAGCGGCATCGGTCCGCGTGCGTCCGGTGGTGATGACGGCGCTTGCCGCTTTCTTCGCCCTGGTGCCGATGGCCTTGGCCATCGAGCGCGGTAGTGAAGCGAACGCTCCGCTGGGGCGGGCCGTCATCGGCGGACTTCTGGCAGGACTGGTAACGACATTGTTTGTCGTTCCGGCGCTTTACTCGTTGCTAGTACGAGATGTCGTGGAAGCCTCGCCTGATCACGCGTCCTCGGAGCTATCCTCCCTGTGAGGTGGTAGGCCTGGGTGGTACGCAGAGTGGCAATGATTGGTGCGTGGTGTTCGTGTTGGCTTGCCACGGCGCCGGGATCACACCTCGCCGGCTATGCCCCACATCTTCAGCTTGCGCTGCAGCGTTCGTACCGAGATGCCGAGCGCATCGGCGGCACGAGTACGATTTCCGCCGTGCTTCTCGAGCGCCTCGAGAATCGCATGACGCTCGAGCACTTCCAGGGCTCTGCCTTCTGCCAGCGCGTCGTGGCTGTCGCGGTCCTGAACTTCATGGCGTAGTTCCGCCGGCAAATCCGCAATCGTTAGCGCACGCCCTTGCGACATGACGACCATACTTTCCACGACGTTACTTAACTGCCGGACGTTGCCTGGCCAGCGGTAGCGCGTCAGAGCATCCATCAGTTCCGCATCGATGTATGGGACAGGCTTCCCCTGGGCGCTACAGCGTTCTTCGAGCAACTGTTCGACAAGATGCGGAATGTCGTCGGTCCGTTCGCGGAGCGGCGGCAAATGCAACGTGACAACGTTGAGACGGTAGAACAGGTCCTCGCGAAAAAGACCTTTCGCCACGAGCGCCGCCAGGTCATGACTCGTAGCGGTAATCAGGCGGAGATCGACGTGACGCTTTTCGTTCGCGCCCAGCGGCGTATAGGCTCGTTCTTCGATCACGCGCAACAGCTTCGCCTGCGTCTCGCCGGGCAGATCGCCGATTTCATCAATAAATAGCGTGCCACGATGCGCCGCGTCTAGCTTTCCTGCTTCGTCGCCGCTCGCACCCGAAACGTACTGCTGGCCGAACAATTCCCCATCTATTCGCGTGATGGGTAACGCCGCCATGTTCATCGTGACAAAGTGTGACTTGCTACGCTCGCTGCGCTCGTGAATGGCTTTTGCCAGCAGATGCTTACCAGTGCCGGGTTCCCCTAGGATCAACACGGCACTATTCGTCACTGCCGCGCGCTTGGCGCGTTCGAAGATGTCGCGCATGGTCGCGCAGCGTCCCCATAGTTGGCCAAAGCTGAAATCGTCCACGGGCGTTGTCCGTGGGGCGTCAGGGCGCGCATTGCGGATCAGGCGATTTACGAGCCTCAAAAGCGCCGCGGGATCGACAGGTTTGGTCAGGTAGTCGTAGGCGCCCAGGCGCATGGCCGTGACGGCGGACGGCACATCGCCATAGGCTGTGACGATGATAAATGGCGTGTGTTCCTGCGAGTGTCGCCACTCGCGCAACAGATCGACGCCACTTTCGCCTCCCAGCCTAAGGTCGCAGATCACCAGCACGATCGACTCGTAGACGTGCGCCAAAGCTTCACGAAGATTTCTGGCCGCGATGACACGATAGGACTCGGTCTCCAACATGCGCGACAATGCGTCTCGCTCGGCGCGCTGGTCCTCGACGACGAGTATCGTAGCTGCCTCGTTCACACGGCACCTCGGGCTAGAACTGAAGGATCGGCCAGCGGGAACGACAGTTGAATGCAAGACCCCCCTTTGTCATGCTTGATCCATCGCACATCGCCGCCGAATTGAAGGACGTAATTGCGCACCAGTGTCAGTCCCAGTCCCACGCCGGCGCTTTTTGTCGAGAAAAAAGGCTCGAACACTTTCTCCTTGTCCTGCAGTGGGATGCCGGGCCCGTCATCTCGAACCTCGACCTCTGCAAAATCGTCGTGCCGGCGAATCGTCACCCAGATGTGCCCCTGTTCGCCGAGTGCTTCGCGCGAATTGGTAAGCAGATTCAAAAGAATCTGCCGCAACCGGCGGCGATTGAGACGGACTTCGATCGACTCCTCGGGAAAATCGGTATGCAAGCGGATATGATCTTCAGCCAGTACCGGCTCGTAAAACGTCACCGCGTTCCGGACTTCGGCGACCAGATCGACAAGTTCATGAGCCTGAGGTTCGTCGCGTACATAACCCAGCAGTTCACGCATCAGCTCCTCGACTCGGCCCACCTCGGCGGTGCTGGCTTCGAGCATTTGCGTCGTGGTATCGTCCAATGGTTCGGCGCGCCTTTCCAGGCGACGCGTGACCGCGAAAAGATTCAACTTAATGGCATTGAGCGGATTGCGGATTTCATGCGCCAGGCCGGTGATCAATCGATTGATCGCGGCGATGCGCTCTAGTTCGGCGCGACTCAGTTCGCCTTCGAGCGCAACGGTCCGACGGGTGATGCCCAATAGCGCCAAGACGGCAACGGTCACGACGGCGACGATTCCGCCAATCACCAACATCCAGCGGCGCAGTACGACCGATCGCGCGGCCGTTAACTGGTTTTGCAGCCATGCCGCGTTGACTCCAGAATGGTAGGTGCCGACGCGCGTGCCCCCCACGGAAATCGGTACTTGAATGTCGTACGCAGCGGTACCGCCGGTTAGTTCTTGGCAGTCAGTTTCGACGACATTCGGCCCCGCTTCGGCCAACTCGGCGATAAACCATTGCTCGGGGATGCGCAACCCTTCGTGATCGGGATCGCTGTGCGCGATGATAACTCCCGAGTTATCGACAATCGCGGCGTACACGCGCTCAGGCTGGTGAATTACTTGGGCCCAACGTGCACGTAGCCAGGGAACGTCGCGCGTGGCCGCAAGGTCGGGACCTGTACCCGCATCGGCCAGCGCGCTTTCTAGGTTCCCTGCCGTGCGTTCGGCGTGAGATTGCCAGCGCCCGATGACGGCGCTGATGACCCCGGTCCGCGCCCGGTCCAATTCCAAGTAAGCCCCACAAAGCCCCAACAGAACGACCAGAGCCAAGGCGGTGCCTACGCAAAGGTAGGGTGCCCACCGCTGCTTACCGAATTTCGCCAACAAGTCATCCATGGGGTAATACTGACGGACAATCAAAGATCCACGCGGCACGACCAAGACCGAGTAAACCCGCACCCGCGCCCCACTTAAGTCTAGGAAGAAGCGCCTACGCTACGGAAGCGCGATTCACCATTTTGCGACCACATCCGAGATATAGTGATAGTGGGTTGGCAAGGGAACCGCGTCAATTTGTCGTGGTCCACTCGTTTGCAACGGCCGTGCCACGGACAATCAGCCACGGCCGGCCGAGCGATGACCGTAAACTGCCGCAGCGACCACGGCGCAGAATGCCGAAAGCCAGCGAGTGATATCGTCGGCGAGCCGAGGTGGCAGAGCGCCGAAAACGTCGTGGCGTTCTGCAGGCCGTGGAACGATTCGGAACCAGCTTGGCGGCGCGCAACGCGATGCCGTGCGAGCGGGCGATTGCGCACAGGCGGTCGAAAGCTGAACAGCTCTGGGGAGCAAGGCGGACCCCGAGCAGACCGCGTCAGTCGATGCAATACGCCTGGCAGGATTCGAACCTGCGACCTACGGTTTAGGAAACCGTTGCTCTATCCCCTGAGCTACAGGCGCTTGTGGTGATCTGCCCCGCATTGGGCTGGGCAGGATCGTTCTTCGGATGCCACCGACGCATGCCGATGGCATAATCGGCGGCCGTTTTCCCGCGTGCCCTATTCTAGCAACAGGGGGATTGCTGGCGACCGCATCCTGAGCCGCTGGCCGTGCCATTCAGACGGGAGCGAGCCCTCTAGAGTCTTCGCCAGATTGTCCAGGCGAGCACGACGCCGATTCCGATCAGCCATCCCCGTGCATGCGACGCACGATTTTCGCGCGTGACGGGCGCGAGCGTGTCCGAATCTTCCATCGAGCCTGCAACCGACGTTGCTACGTCGGTTCCGAGCGTGCGGTTAATGATGAAAGCGTCCCAATCGACTGCCATATCTGAATTGTAGCTCGACTTGACCCGCTCGCGTCGCACTTCTATATTCACTTAGGCGAATATGAAAACGAAAGCCGCTACCCCTGTCGATGCGATGCTCCGGGCTGTCTCGGATCGGACCCGCTTGCGGATTCTCAACTTGTTGAGAGACGGCGAATTGTGCGTCTGCCACATTGTTGACGTACTACGCGTGCCGCAGCCTACAGCGTCTCGGCACCTTGCCTACTTGCGGCGGGCACGGCTTGTGATGGCTCGCAAGGAAGGGTTGTGGAGCTACTACCGGCTCACTCCAGCGCGCACCAAATTCCACGAAAAGCTGCTCAATTGCCTAGCGTGCGCCGACGTGCCGGAATTCGCTACGGATACCAAGCAAGTAGCGACACTGCGTAAGCGTTGCTGCTGATTTTTATTTGCCTACTTATATCCGCTTACCCGTATGAAGATCGCGGTTCTGTTCCTGTGTACTGGCAATTCATGCCGAAGCCAAATGGCCGAAGGCTGGGCAAGGCATTTGAAGAGTGACGTAATCGAAGCCTACTCGGCCGGTACGTCGCCACATGGGATGAATCCCGCCGCTGTAAAGGTCATGGCAGAGGCAGGCGTCGATATTAGCCGGCAAGACTCCAAGCACATTCACGATTTAAGGGGCACGCACTTGGACTACGTTGTGACCGTCTGCGACAACGCCAACGAAACGTGTCCAATTCTGCCGGGCAACATAAAGCGGATTCACGCCGGGTTTGATGATCCCCCACGACTGGCTCAATCGGTGCCCGAAGCCGATAAGTTGCAAATCTATCGGCGGGTGCGGGACGAAATTCGTGCCTTCATCGAACGCTTGCCTCAAGGATTGACCGAATGCAACGCCTAAAGTTCCTTGACCGCTATTTGACGTTGTGGATTTTCCTTGCGATGGCCGTTGGCGTCGGGTTGGGCTACTTCGTTTCCGGGGTGCGTGGTTTCGTTGATCGCTTTCAAATCGGCACGACAAACATTCCGATTGCGATTGGCCTAATCGTGATGATGTACCCGCCGCTCGCCAAAGTGCGGTATGAGGAATTAGGCGACGTGTTTCGAGACTGGAAAGTCTTGGGGCTTTCGCTTGCGCAAAACTGGATCATCGGCCCCTTGTTGATGTTTGGGCTTGCCGTGCTGTTCCTACGTGACTACCCGGAATTCATGGTCGGCTTGATCCTGATTGGGATTGCCCGTTGCATCGCAATGGTGATCGTCTGGAATGACCTAGCAAAGGGCGACGCTGAGTATGCAGCCGGGCTGGTTGCCTTCAACAGCGTTTTTCAAGTTCTCTTTTACAGCCCCTTCGCTTGGCTATTCGTCACGGTACTACCTCCGCTGTTTGGCCTAGAGGGTAGTACCGTCAATGTGACTATCGGTCAGATTGCCCAAAGTGTGTTCGTCTACTTGGGTATTCCGTTTCTTGCCGGCATGTTGACGCGATTCGTGTTGCTGAGAATGAAGGGGCGAACGTGGTACGAACAGACTTTCATCCCCACGATTAGCCCTCTAACGCTGATTTCCCTGCTGTTCACCATCGTTGTCATGTTCAGCATTCAAGGCGATCGGATCATCGGAGAGCCGGCTAGCGTGCTGCTGATTGCCGTTCCGCTGTTGATCTATTTCGTGGTCATGTTCCTTGTCAGTTTCGGAATGGGCAAGGCAATGGGGGCGGACTACTCGAAGACGACAACAATTGCCTTCACAGCGGCGAGCAACAACTTTGAGCTAGCTATTGCCGTTGCGGTTGCCGTGTTCGGTATTAGCCACGGAGCCGCCTTCGCGGCCGTGATCGGGCCGCTGGTTGAAGTGCCAGTGATGATCGGACTTGTCAATCTCGCGTTCTATTTTCAACGCCGATACTTTGAACCGGAGACAAAGCCATGTCTATCGAGCAGATAGTACAGGAAAAGTACGGATCAGTTGCGACCAAAGGGCTATCGAGCAAGCATGCGGGCGTCCGCGCCGTCGCCGAAGCCTTCGGCTATTCGGCCGATCAACTCGCGTCGATCCCCGCCGAAGCCAACATGGGGCTATCGTGTGGCAATCCCACAGCCTTCGCCAGTCTGAAGCCAGGCGAGACGGTTGTTGATCTTGGCAGCGGGGGCGGGCTGGATGTGTTCCTTGCAGCATCTAAGGTCGGACCGACAGGGAAAGCAATCGGAATCGACATGACGGACGAAATGCTTGCCTTGGCGAATGCCAATGCCGCGAAAGCGGGGCTATCGAATGTCGAATTCCACAAGGCAACTATCGACAAGATGCCGTTAACGGATTCGTCGGTTGATTGCGTCATCAGCAATTGCGTTATCAACCTTGCGTCCGACAAGCCCGCTGTGTTTCGCGAGATTGCCAGGGTATTGAAGCCGGGCGGACGGCTCGCCGTGAGCGATATTGCCCTAAAGCAACCGCTACCGGCCGAGATTGGCAACGACCTAATGGCCTACGTTGGCTGCATCGCTGGGGCGATTCCGCTTGACGATTACAAGGCGGGATTGATCGCAGCCGGTTTCGCGGCCGTGGAAGTGATCGACAGCGGGTCAGACTTGAACGCCTATTCAATGGTCGAAAATCAATCCGGCTGTTGCTCGCCCGGAATGAGCGAGACTTTGCCCGTCGTGTCATGCTGTTCCGATGATTTGCACGGACGGATCAAGGAATTGCTGAGCCGGTACAACGTCAATGATTATGCGGCCAGCGTCAAGGTCTACGCGGTCAAGCCATAGACGGTCAGCGATTCACGTACGGCCGCCTGATCGCTACACTCCACCCGGCTGAGCAACCAGGTCAGGGCGCCGGCAGTTCGTCGGTTGTAATCATCGACCGGCCGCAGAATCCGTGCGGTGCTTCGCCGACATTCGTCGTGAGGTTTCATCGCGTCCTGCGTTTTGGCTTGGGGCGTGGCGCGCGGACTCGTTCGTAGGCCGCTTCGATGAGCAGGCTTAGTTCGGATACGCTGACGTTCTTCAGGATGACGCCTAACCAGCCTCGTGGGCCGACGTAGGGTGGGCGAAAGAATTTCTGAGGATCCTCTGCGATGAGCGACTCCTGATCTTCCAGCGTGCCAGGCAACCAGACCGCCACGCGGCCGTCGCCATGATGATTGTTCGCGAACATGACGAAGACCTTCTTGCCGGCAAAAAAAGTCGGTTCGTTGTGGGACAATCGTTCGCTGGTATCCGGCAATGCCAGACAAATCCGGCGCACACGGGCCAACAATCGCTCACTCATAAAAAAGCACACCAGTGTCGAACCAGGTTTTCCAGATGCCGGCAGCCTGCCGGCCCGGCGCAGCTCGATTCTAGCCGGGAGATACTCCGGTTGCCTTGGACCAAAAACGCCAGCGCGCACCTCAGTCCCGACAGCTGTCGCGGCCGCTCAGCATGAAGTTGCATTGTCCCCATGGTCTAGCGAGATCGCGTCGGCGAGTCCGCCAAGGCGAACACTTTGCGGATATCAAGGCATTGCTACCAACCCCACCGCGGTCCCGATCGACCCCCAAATTTCCGCGCAAAAGCTCCCGAATTTTCCTTCCCCGCGTTGCGGGGGTCTGCTAACTTCGACGTGCGTGCCTTTCGGGTCAGGCAGTTCAGATGCACATCAGGGGGATAACCTAACGGTCAGCGCAGCATTTCGTCATCGACAGGGCGTCATCCACAGCGCTTTGTTTCGGGGCAGCATGCGAGGCCGTTTTGGGGAGATGATCTTTGGAACGCCCGTCGTCGGGCTGACTCGAACTTCTTAGCACAGGCTCGCACACTTCTGGTCACGCAAGCGAGGATTCCGCGCGCTTTGCCATGAGCGGCGAGAACGTTTGCGCGCATCGAGGGGCGATCTCGTCGACGACGCACTTCGAACAGCCGTGACAGAGAACTTGCCGGTACATTCCACAAGGGAATAGGTGGAGAAGCATGCGACAGAATTTTGATCGTTCAAGCGGCAGGAACCGAACGACAGGCACGCGCCGACAGCGCGCGACGGTCGCCGATAGGAACTCAGGATTGCGGTTCCGAAGGTTGGGGGTCGAAACGCTCGAAGATCGACGCCTGCTGACCGTTTCGTACACGGTTACGGATTTGGGAGTCCTGCCCGGCGGTTCGTTCAGCCTGGCCTTTGGAATCAACAGCCGGGGCGAAGTGGTCGGAGGTGCCAGCACCGCCAACGGCGAAGAGCATGCCTTTCTCTACAACAACGGCAAGATGTACGACCTTGGCGTGTTGAGCGGAGGAACCAGTAGCAATGCCACGGCGATTAATGACAGCGGTCAGATCGTCGGCAATTCGAGCACGCCCGGCAACCTCGAGCACCCCTTCATTTACAGCAACGGCGTGATGCAAGACCTGGGGCTATTGCCGGGCGCCCGGGAAGGTTACGTCAGTGCCATTAACAACAGCGGTCAGGCGGTCGGCGAAGCAGCATTTGCCGACCAGCAATTCCCCGCCGTCTTATACAGTAATGGCACCGTGAAGAATCTGGGCACGATCTCGGGCCCCTGGAGTGCAGCCACGGGAATCAACGACAACGGCGTGATCGCCGGCAGCACCAACACGCCGAACAATCTGCGCGGATTCATCGAAGTCAACGGAGTTATGCAATCCATTGGCTTGTTGCCGCATGGCATCTTCACGGATGCCACGGCGATCAACAACAATAACCAGATCGCTGGCTACGGTGATATCCATACCGGCGTGTCGTTGGCCATGATGTATAGCGACGGCCAACTCACCTTCATCGGTACCTTTCCCGGCGGTATAAACAGCTTCGCCGAGGCCATTAACGATGCCGGACAAGTCGTGGGGTTCGCCACCTTGGGCAATGGCGCACAACATGGCTTTCTGTACGAAGGCGGACAGTTGATCGATTTGAACTCGCTCATCGATCCCGCCTCGGGCTGGGTCCTCGAAGGGGCGGCCGGCATCAACGACGCCGGACAGATCGTCGGTTATGGCCTCAATCCCGACGGGCAAACGCATGCCTACCTCATGTCGCCGATTGTCATCGGGCAGGCACCAACGGTGGCGGACGTCAGCATTGGGAGCACGAGTTGGTCGAACAGTTACCTGAGCGCCATGCAAGCGGCAGGAACCGGTAGCGGCACTGGCTACGAAATTCCGGTCGGTGGCGCGGCGCAACTCCAGGATTTGCCCTGGACGAACTTGAACCAGGTCCAGATCAAGTTCGACCAGAACGTAAACATTTCGGAAAACAGCCTGTCTGTCACCGGCGTCAACGTGAGCCAGTACTCGTTCGCAAGTTTCAACTACAACAGCACGACATTTACCGCTACGTGGACCTTGTCGAAGGCGATTGGTACCGACAAGCTGTCGTTGCATTTGCAATCGAGCGGAGCGAACGCCGTCACTAACGCCAGCGGCCAGGCACTCGACGGTGAATGGACCAACGGCCTCAGCGATTTTCCGTCAGGCAATGGCACGGCGGGGGGAGATTTTACATTTTCCGTGAACGTGCTGCCCGGCGATGTCAATCATGTCGGTATCGTCAACGCGCAAGATTTGGCCGCCATCTCTTCGAGTTGGCTTTCGACCGGCGCTTCGCTGGCAGACATCAACGGCGATGGCATCGTTAACACTCAGGACCTGGCTCAGGTCTCGGCCAACTGGTTCGCGACACTGCCGGCATCCGCTTCGGCCGGCCAGCAGGCCGCGGAACCTTCGACGGAAACCGCCACGCAGGTTACGGATAGTGCGATCGTCGTAGCTGCCACGGTTGCTAATGATTTTTCGACAACCGGCGTGGCGCTGCCAGCGTCGGTGAATGCGATTCAGCCTTTACGCCCGGCAGCGCCGAATGTTACCACCGACGCCGCGACCACTTTCGCCCTCGCCAGCGGGGGCGCGGCCGTGCAGGGCAATGGTCTTGCCACGACGGCGAGCAGTAGCGCCGTGCCTTTGACGAGCGAATTCGGCCCAGCGCAACGCAGTTCCGTCGATAACGCTCCGCATGTTTTGGCCATCGATAACCTGATGCAGCAGCAGACCGATTTCAGCGATCCTGAAACGGGCGCGGCGGTGGATGCGGTAGCGTCGTCGGTTGCCCCGTCCGCGGTTGGGGCGCCCGGGTCCTCGACAAGCGCCGGTCGTAAGGGTATTGGTCGGTCGAACTGATTGGGATCGGCGATCCGAGGGCCAAGGCTGCCCGGTGCGCAGGTTACTTGCCCGATCTCGACCAACGCAGTAGCGTGAGGGCTGTTTCGGGGGCGACCAGTGGCCAGCGGAGACTCTTGGCCATGCGAACAGAACCTGCCTATCTCGTTTATCCGTGGTGGCCCGAGAATGGGGACGATTGGGTCCATCCAGCCGATGTCCGCCTGGCGCGCAGCCTGATTCCCGGTACGCGCGTTTTTCGGCGGCTGGGGCGCGAGGGGGCGTACATCGTGCTCGGCTATGGCACGCAACGACTTCGCGTGAAGCCGACTTTGCGGCAGGCCATTGCCGGGGACGGCTACGACATTGGGGATCGCGTTGAAGTCTGCTCGCGATTAGGCAAGAACCGCCCGTTCATTGCCACCGTTCGCGAAATGGATTGGAACGCCCACTTCGGTGTGATCCAGTATCGGCTCGAGCGCCGGGCGATGATCCTGGCCCGACGTTACACCGCGGCCGATCTGCGACCGGTGGGGCACGTGCGCGAAGCGACCTTTGTCCGTAGCGCCTCGGACTAGCGTTAGCAGAAATCGCCGGCCCTTTGGCGTTGGCCGTGGCGCGAGCAATTCGGCTGCGATTCGTCCACGACCGGGCGCCCCGTTTCTTCGAAGTTTGGCCGTCAGATTTTTCCCAGGCCATTATCTTTGCTTGGTCGGTACGGACGGGCGCTACATGCGCCTTGGTTATTTCCTATGGGGGATGTAGCCGATAGCTGCTGGCAGTAGAGAAATTCGCATCTTTTGCTAAAGGCCGCCACAGCGGCGCGAGTAGGGAATCCGCGCTCATTGTGCGCGCATCGCCGGCCTTTCCGTCGAGGTGTTTCCAACCATGTGAGGCACGGCGCTAACGCTGCGCGCTGCCCGAACGAATAACGGGAGTTCACTCGTGATCGCCGCGAAGTCGCGTTGGGGAAAAGTTGTCGGTATGGGGCTGGGGCTCGCCGCACAGCTTTGTAGCGTCACCGTGACGGCGTCGGAAAACTTGGCCAGTCCGGCGGCTTTTGTCGAGCGTTTGCCACCAGTTGCGGAAACGCAACTGCTTCCAGGTCCGCCGAGCGTTTTGCCGTCGCAACCGACCGAGCTATCGGGAGCAGGCAGCAGCCAACCGCGCGGCGGAAGCAGTTTGCTGTCAGGCGGACTGTTTGGGCAAAGCCTCGAGCAAATCGACGAGAACGCACCGCTCGATGCGACGCAATCCGTGGCTTGGTCGGCGCTCGAGATTGCGCAGTCCACGCTTTCACAAGGCTATTACGCCGGCGCCGACTATTTGCTTTTGCGGCCGCATTTCAGCGAGCCTGTGGCGTTCATGTATGGCCAAGGGAACAACGGCCAGGTCTCGGCGACGATGAGTCCCTTCGATTTCAACTATCAATCGTCACCCCGCGTCTTTCTGGGTTATCGCTCGCCTGTAACCGGTGCCGGCGTGCAATTCACCTATTGGCACTTTCAGGAAAACGCCGGCACCGGCTTCAACGCGGTCGGCCAGAACGCGGGCTTCATTCCGAATGTCGACATCATTTGGGAATTGATCGGCCAGGGAAATAACAACAACAATAATAACGGCCCCGATTTCGGCAATCAGATCAGTGCCCAGATGCATTTGCGGCTGAACGTCTTCGACATCGACTTTTTCAAGCCGGTGGCCTTGGGGGCGGGACGGTGGTTGCTGACCGGTTCGGTCGGCGCACGCATTATGGATTTCAGCCAATCCACGAATACGCTTAGCTACGACAGCGGAACTCCGTCGTTCACGCAATTTCAAACCAATGCCTTTACCGGAGCCGGGCCGCGGGCGACGCTCGAAGCCCGTCGCAATTTTGGCCCACGTACGGCCCTGTACATGCGCGGCGGTTATGGCATGCTGCTTGGCGGGCACACCGCTTCGTATTCGGTCGACGATATCATCAACGTCAACTCGGTCACGATTCGCGAAAGCCTGACGCGAATGGTGTCAGTCGCGGACATCGAGTTCGGCGGATCGTGGCGCGCCAGCGATCGACTGGTTCTGTCGGCGGGCTACATGTTCCAGTTCTGGACAGATCTCGGTGGCACCGGTGGGATACTTAATCTGACCGACAATTCCAACATTCTCTCGTTCGACGGGTTGGTGACCCGCGCGTCGTTCCAGTTCTAAGAGCGTCTCTGCCGAGAGAATTGCCGAACCGACGCCGTGACGCACGGTGCCCACAGCGCGCAGAGGCGGCAGCAGATGATGAATCGCGTGAAACTCGGCGCGTCAGCTACGCGTTATTCGAGCGATGAAAATGGACGTGACGCCAGGTGCCGGCTTGGCGCTGCCAGACACGCGTCTCTTCGCAAACAGTCGTGACCGGCGCGCCCGACTCGTCCAGCTTCTGCACCAGACGCACATAGCTGATAACGGCCGCATCATCTCCTAGCATACGCACGTGCGGCGAGCACATCGTGGGCTGCGGCACCGCCTTGGGCTTGCCGAGTTGAAAATAGAAGTGATGAAACGGCATCCCTTCCACCAACCGGCCGCGCGCTTCGGGCTCGAACGCCGAAATCGTCGGATCGCACAGCTTCTCGTACGTTTTCCAGTCGGCCGAGACGATGCTCTCGAGCAGCCGTTGATTGAGGGCCAGCAATTCGTCGCTGACCGATTGCTCGGTCGTGGCCGAGGCGCGCGATCGTCGTTCAGTCATGGTTGTCGCTCCCTTCGGTGATCTCGGGCAAAAAGCCCAATGAGGCCAGTTTAGCCCGGCATTCGTCCCGTTCGCGGCAGCGCGCGAGCGAGAGCCAACTCGGGTCCTGCACGGCGAGAAAATCTTCGTCCGTCGCGGCGCCGCGTCCGCTCGAGGCCAGCCGCGCGAGCAGCCGGCGAATCACTTCCTGATCGAGCCGCGTCAGGAACTGGCCGCGCAGGCGATAATCGTCGAACGCTTCCCACACCAGCGGGAACAAGGGACGCACAATCTGCTCGCCGATTGCGGCGGCATAACTGCGGATTTCCCATTGGGCGTGGGCATCCATTCGCAACGCCAGGAAATGCAGCAGATTGTGCAGGTCGACTTTCCAGTACGCCTCGGTATAAGTCGACAGCGGCAGATCTTTGCGCGCCTGTTCGCGGGCCACTCCGCGCGCGATACGCTGTTCGTACACGCGCCGTGATTCGCGCTGCAACGCTAGTTCTTCGGCCGTGAGCTCGGCACCCAGTTGCGCGTCGAGCGGTTCGCCGCTTCCTTGCCGGTTCGTCGCGGCTTGCGAGCGCCAGGCATCGGGGGGCGTCTCTTGCGTGGCATCAATCGCCAGCGAGTAGCGCGTCGAATATTCGTTCACGTTGGCCGTGCGGTGGCGAATCCATTGCCGCCAGGTATCCATCGGCACGCGGACCAGCAGTTTGATCTCGGCCATTTCGAACGGAGTCGAATGGCGGTGCCGCATCAGATAGCGAATCAGCCCACGATCGTCCGAGACTTTCCGCGTTCCTTCGCCGTAGCTGACGCGCGCGGCCTGCACGACCGATTGGTCATCCCCCATCACGTCGACGAGACAAACGAAACCGTCGTTCAAAACCTGGAATTTCTTCCAGCGCAACTCGTCGACTTGCGTAGCATTAGTGGGCATGGAGAAGTAACTGGTAGTCGGTGGTTGGTAGCCAGTTTGCGTTAGTCAGTCATCAGTACGCGCAGGGATCTTGGACGTGTGCGTGCGTTGCCGCGAAGGCGTCGAGGATAATCAACGAGACGCCGCCCACTTGCATTCGGCCCGCGCCGAGAAAGCCGCCATTCTAACGGCTTGGTGAGAAATCTACAGGGGCGCGGAAGGCCCGCTGTACGCGGGAATTTAGGGGGCCTGGGGCGGCACCAGCGGCAACGAGAAACACTTGCCGACGTCGGCAAAACCCTCGCGGGCGTAAAAGCGATAGGCCCGGTGCCGGTGGTAATGCGACTCGAGCGCGATTCGATAGCAGCCGCGCTGCCGCGCAATTTCTATGGCGCGATTCATCAGGGCCTGCGCGACGCCGTGTCCTTGCTCGCTGGCGGTCACGATGAAGTCGGGGATCCAGGCCTCGGGAGCCGGTTGGCTGAGCCTTTCGCGAATATGCAGCGACAGCAGGCCGATCGCCTGACCGTCGCGCAGCGCGATCAAGCTCGTCGTGTCTGGACTGGCCAGATGGCGCTCGAGGACTTTCTGAATTCGCCCCTCTGTCTCTGCCGTCACGGCCGGACGCCCCAACTCGGACAACAGCCGGCAGGCAGCGGGAAAATCGTCGGCAGCGAGCAGACGGACCTCCACCGGTCCGGCCTTGGGCATCGCGTTGTCTGATTCCGCCATTAGAGTGCCGACTCCAGAATCGACATCAGATCCGCAAGCGTCACGACGCGAGGGTTGACGCGCAAGATGCGCTTGATGGCCAAGGTCTTTTCCGCTAACTGCGGCAGTTGCTCGCGCGTGACCCCCAACTCGCGCAATCGCGCTGGAATGCCGGTCGCCTGTTTCAATTCTTCGACGCGCCTAATGCCTGCTTCGGCCGCCTGATGATCGGATTGCCCGCGCGTGTCGACGCCCAGGAAGGCCGCGACTCGCGCGAGCGCCTGTTCGCGCTGCGGCAAGTTGAATCGCATGACGTAGGGCAGAAACAGGCCATTGCCGGCGCCGTGCGAGCAGTGCGTCAAACCGCCGAGGGGATATTCCAAAGCGTGGACCAGGGCGACGCCCACATTCGAGAACGCCAGACCGGCGAGCGTCGCACCCAGCGACATCGCTTCCCGCGCATCTTCGTTACTCGGTTCTTTGACGGCGCGCTCGAGGTTTGCACCAATCAAACGAATTGCCTTTTCCGCAAGCGCATCGGCCAGCGGATGCCGCCCTTGATAAACCGTTTTCTCGTTGGGAGCCAATGGAAAATGTTCGTTGTCGACGGCCGTGAATGCCTCGATCGCATGGGTTAGCGCGTCGATGCCGCTATCGGCCGTGACCTTTGCCGGGCAGGAAAGCGTGAGTAGCGGATCGACGATCGCCAGCCGCGGCCGCAGATAGTTGCTGAGCACGCCGACTTTTACCTGCGCCTCGCGATCAGTCAGCACGCAAGAGGCGCTAACTTCGCTGCCGGTGCCAGCCGTCGTCGGAACGCAGACCAGCGGCAAGACAGGCCCGGAGAGACAATCGTCGCCAAAATAATCGCGCGGCTTTCCCCCGTGGGCCATGACGGTGGCCGTGATTTTGGCCAGGTCCATATTGCTGCCACCGCCGAGACCGAGGACCGCTTCGGGACGCAAGTCGCGCGCGTAAGCGATCGAGCGTTCGGCTGCCTCGAGCGTTGGTTCGGGGACACCGCCGGTAAAGCACGGCGCGTCGATTCCCGCGGCGGCCAACGGTACGGCGATCGAATCGGCAATGCCGGCATCGATCAGATGCTGATCCGTGACGATCATCACCCGGCGCACACCCAGCCGCGCTACGAGCTGTCCGATGCGAGCGCTCGCACCGCACCCGAAGACCAACTGTCCGGCGGAATGGAATGTCCAGATGTCGGGCATGGCGCAAGAAATGTGCTGCGGCGCGAAGGGACTGGCTCAGGTCAGGTCAGTGTACTCGCGACGCTGAAACACGACCAGCGCCACGAGCAGGCCGATGACCGTGATGCCGGCCAAGGCCGTGGCCGCAGTGGTGGCGGAAATCGGCTCGAACCATTGTGCGTCGGGCCGTTCCAGTCCGCTGGGAACTCCCGCCGCGTACATCATCGACCGACCGTAGTAATTGATGGCCACGCGTTTCACAATGCCGGGCATGTTTCCCAGCAACAACTCCATGAACAGCGAGTAAATCAACGCAATGATCGTCGAGTGGCGAAACGACACGGCAAAAAAATGGAACAAGCTTACATAAGCGATGGCCATGTAAAAAATCGCGGGGAGATAAAGCCCGTAAGCGCGCCGCCCGAGGTCTCCTCCCAGCCAGCAATAGGCAAAAAACGCCCCCATCACCAGGCCCAGCACCAAGGGGAGCGTGGCGAGGAACTTGGCGAGAAAAATGAGCGGACGAGGGACCGGTCGCACGAGCAGGAACAGCAGCGTGCGATCCTCGCGATCGCCACCGATGCTGGCCGTGGCATAGGCCACGGCGCAAATCGGCACCACAAACGAGGCGAACAAAAACATCAAGCCCAGGCTGAAGTCATTGAATGCTTCGAACGTGTCTTCTTTTTGCCAATACCGTTGGCGCAACAAGAACAAGGTCAGAGCCGATAGCGGCAGCATGACCATCAGCGTGCTGCCCGACCACAACAAGCGGCGGAATGACAGCCAGAGCAAAGTGACCCAGGCGCGGAAGAGATTCATCGGGCCCCTTGCTGCAAGTAGTTGAAGACGGCATCGGCCCCGCCATCCAGCGTGCGCAGTTTGCTGACGTCGAGTCCATGCTGCGCGACCAGGTCGTTGAGCAGCGAAAAGAATCGCCCCGGGTTGCGAGTTTGAATCACCAGGCTGTCGCCGCGCAATTCGATGCCGCGTACTTCGGGCTCGGGTATCAGGAGCGCGGCCAACTGCCGCGATTGCGACGAGCCGACTTCGACCGTCAACGGCCGGTCCTCGAGCAAGGCCCGAATCTCGGTGAGCGTGCCCGAGGCCACGATCCGCCCGCGAGCGATGATCAGAACCGAATCGGTGAGCGATTCGGTCTCGCCCAGGATGTGGCTGGAAATCAGGATCGTCTTTCCCTTCTCGCCTTGCGCCAGCAGCAGGCGCGAGATTTCTCGACGGCCGCCCGGATCGATGCCGCTGAGGGGTTCGTCCAGCAGCAGGATCGGCGGGTCGTTGACCAGCGCCTGGGCCAGCTTGATGCGCTGTCGCATGCCGTGGCTGCAACCGGCCAGTCGTCGTCCGGCGCGATCGGACATGCCGACTTCTTCGATCACTTCCGCCGTGCGGGACCGAGCCTGCAAGCGCGACATGCCATAGAGCCGGGCCATGACATAGACAAAGTCGCGGCAGGTCATTTCTTCGTAGAAGCTGTTCAGATCAGGGACGTATCCCATGTGGCGTTTGGCTTCGGTGGACCAGGCGCGATGATCCCCGATCCGGACGTCCCCTTGACTGGGGCGCAATTGACCGCTGGCCAGTTTCATCAACGTCGATTTGCCAGCGCCGTTGGCGCCGAACAATCCGGTAATGCCCGGCCCGATCCGACAACTGATGTTATTCACACCGATCACGGGCCCGTAGAACTTCGTGACGTGGTCAAAGGTGAGGAACATGAAGCATCTATGGTGAGATTTATTTGCCGAGCAGTGCCTTCGAATCGACTCTGGCAACGCCTTTTATTCCACAATGTCCACGGCCCGGACGCGGCGCGTGAGCGCTACCAGGCAGATCACGCAGATTGTCGCCAGCAGCGCGGTCGCCTTGAGCGCCCGCCAGTACTCGTAATCGTCGCTAAAGGTGCCAAAACACAGCTTGCCAAGCAGGCGAATATCGAGCCAAGGGTCGATCAGTTTCCAATCGTCGTTATCCGTAGCGTCGCGCAGGTACGAGCCTAGGCGCCCCAGCATCACGAAAATCGTCGACCAGGTGATCGCGATCGGCGCCATTCGCTGTAGATAAGCCGAGATCGTGACCAGAGGAATACTGAGCACGACGCAAAATGCCAGCCCGTACGCAAGAACCGACGGCACGACGTCCCAATGCTCGGCCCAGTAACCGGTCGAGGGCGTGAACATGCCGAATTCGATGAACAGCAATAGCGCCGGCAGCGTGGTTAACAGCGAGATGATGACGCTGATCGCCAGCAGCTTTCCGACGATGTAATGTCGGCGGTCAACGCGTCGCGAAAGATAAAACGGCAGCGATCGGTTGCGGAAATCCGTGCCGACAAGCAAGCTGCCCGAGAAGGCCAGCAAGATCATGACCACGACGCTCTGCTGCTGCATGAAGCGGATGTAGCCGATCTCTTCGCCCGCCTCGGCTTTGGGGGTGAAGCCGAACCACTCGTACATGTCGCGCTGCGCATCGGCGGGCAGCCGAGCCTGCGTTAGCACGTAGATGATGATCCAGTACATCAAGAACTGAAACACGCCCAGGCCGATCACCAGCCAGTAGGACTTGCGGCGAAAGACTTGCAAGAGGGCCACGCGCACGATGGCCAGCGTGGCCCACCAGGGCGAATGCAATTCCCCTTCCCAGCCGTAGTAGTGCGCGTTATTAATGCCCATCGTCAGGCTCCTGGGGTTGGAGAGCGACGGTAGCCTGTGGTGTTACGTCTTCGGTGACTCGGAAGAACAGCCGCTCGAGGTCCTCTTCGTCGGCGCGTAGTTCGGTCAGGACAACATCCTGGCTGCGCGCCACGGCAAAGAATTGCGAATTGTGCCACGTGGTCGGCGCTTGCACGGTTGCGCGATCGGGATGGCTATGGTTCATAATCTGGATGCCTGCCTCGCGCAGGGACGCAAGGAATCGTTCGCCGTCGCCGAGCCAGGCGAGGTCGTAGCAGTTCGACTCGCCCAGCCGGAGCGAGGCCATCGTGCCCGACCGGATCACAGTGCCGCGATGCAGCACCACGATCTGCTCGCACAGCCGCTCGACGTCCGGCAGCAGGTGGGTACAGAGGATGACGCTTTTGCCGGTTTCGTGAATCAAATCCTCGATCAGCTCGAGCATCGACTCGCGCCCTTCGGGATCGAGGCCGTTGGTCGGCTCGTCCAAGAGCAGCAGCTTGGGGTCATGAACCAGAGCCGCGGCTAACTTCAGACGCTGCACGTTGCCGGTGGAGTATTCTTCCAGACGCCGGTAGCGCAACTCACCCAGGCCGACGTAGTTCAGTACCTCGTGGGCACGGCGTCGGGCATCGCGATGCGGCATACCGTACAGGTCGCCGGCCAACGTGACGAATTCGACCCCCTTCAGCACGGGGACTGTCGCGGCGGCCTCGGGCATATAACCGACCTGACCCCGTAAAGCGCTCGTCGCGTGCCGGATGTCGTAGCCCAGGATCGTGCCCCCGCCGGCATCGGGCGCTAGCAGTCCCAGCAGGACCTTGAGCAGGGTCGATTTGCCGGCGCCGTTGTTCCCGACCAGGCCGACAATACCCGCCTCGAGCGAGAAGCTCACATCTCGGAGCGCCCGCACCTGCCCGTAACTACGGCTGACGTTATGGATATCAACGAGATGCATTGCGGGCCAAGAGCCGGGTCAAGCGAGTGACACCGAGGGCACGGGCCCTCCTCATCTCTCTGGGTTTTCCGTTGTCGCGTTTGGCAGCATTGTACCACGCACGGTCTGGCTTTTGAGGGGGGCGGCCATGGCGGTGGACAATCTTTGGTCATTCGTCGCGAGGGCGTCAGTATTTCGCCGCGTAGAAAAGACTTGGAATTTCTTAATCCGGCGGCATTTCGTGGCTCGTCCTGTGGTCGCGTGGTAGGCTAAGCAACTGGAGGAGAACGAGGGTTCGCTATGGCTATTCGCGTGACCTGCCCCAACTGCCGGGCGAAGCTTCAAGTCCGCGATGAGCACGCGGGCAAGCGGGGAAAGTGTCCGAAGTGCGGCAACGCGCTCGACGTGCCGAATAAGCTGCCTGTCGCTGAGCCAAGTGCGTTCGATACCGACCTTGTGCCTTCGACGCCGAGAAAGTCGGTACCCATCCCGCCGCCCATTCCGGCAAGTCATACACAGGTTGATGCGCCGGCATTCCCTGCAGATTCATCGCCCGAGCCTGCGCGCGTCGACAGTGCGTCCGTAGTGGACGTTGATATCGATGTTCCTGCGCGGCGTCGATCGGCAACGCGACGCAACGCGACGCAACCGCCTTGGGCATGGCTAGCCGCGGGAACCGCGGCGTTGATCTTTGCCACGGCCGGACTGATTTATGCGCTGCGTCCGGCGTCCTCGCCGCGAGCTGCGAGTGGTGAGGTAGCTGCCGCCCGGTCGGCGCCGCAGGATGGCGAGCCAACCGCCTTCAATCGCGCGCCGTTCAATCCTCATCCACGCGCGGACGCGGCCGATAAGCCGAAGCCTGTTGCCGGCGCTCCGCTGGAAGACGTGGTCGAATACGTCAAGCACGGCATCGTGAAGATCGAAACTTCCGACAGCCTAAATAATCGGCGCGGTTTAGGATCGGGCTTTGTCATCGACAGAAGTGGGCTCGTCGCCACGAACTATCACGTCGTGTCCGATGCATCGAAAGCGGATGTGGTATTCAACGATGGCACGCGATTTGGCGTCGAAGGCTATCTGGCGATCGACCGTCATAGCGATCTGGCGATCATCAAGCTCAACGGCGCGCCGGCGGATGTGCAGGCGCTAGAACTGAACTTTGGCGACGGCCCGCGCGATGCGGCGCAAGTCTATGCCATCGGACATCCGCAAGATAACGAGTTCACTACGACCGGCGGAATCGTGGGTCGGGTGCTGCATACCACGCAATTGCCGGCCGACACGCGGCAATGGCTCACCTCGACTCTCGAAGGGAGCGACGATGATCTGTGGATCCAGCACGACGCCAAGATCGCACCAGGCAATAGCGGGGGTCCGCTGATCAACGCGCGCGGTGAGGTGGTCGGTGTGAATTCGTGGGTCAATCAGAAACTCGGGCTTGGCTACGCCATTCACGCTCGTCATTTGCACGAGCTGGAGCGGCATCAAGAAACGGCGGTCGTGCCGCTGAAGTTGCGGCGTCGCAGCGTGCCGGAACCGTCGCAGCCACAGTTTGCGGCGCTGCTCACGGCTTCAGACCGGTTGAAGAAGCTGCGTGCGGAACTGGCCTCGAAGAATTGGCGGCCGCAACAAGATGACGATTACGTCGCACTCGACGAGCTGGCCCGCACGATAACGGCCATCAAATACGTGCAATCGAATCCTGGCGCCCAATTACCGATGCCTTTGGACGAGCAGCAGGCCGTGATCCGCGAGTGCGACCAGGCGGTTGCCGAGCTGCGATCAGTTCCGTGGCGCGACGGCGATCAAATGCGGCCGATCAACGCACATGCCGGCAAGGATCGCGCTCCTTACGGTGGGGCGTTTGTCTTTGGCCGGGTTAAGAAAGTGTTTTCAGGGGACGACGCCGAAAGCGCGTTGTGGATCGAGCTGGTCGGATCGAGCGAACAGTACTTCCTGCCGCTCGACGAACCAATCACCGGACTCTCCGCCGGAGATTGCGTACTGGTCCTGGGAATCGCGCACCCAAAGACCGTGGCCGTGGGGGACAACCCGTTGAAGCCGACCAAAGTCCCGGTCCTGTTGAGCAAGGTCGTCCTGCCGCTCGGCAAGTCGTGACCGTAGACGCTGCGGCAGAATAGCAGCAGAAAGCGCGAGCTCTTACGCCGCGCGATCATAGCCGGGCGCGTTCGGCTGATAACGGGCCGTGATGAGATGGATGGCCGCAGTGAGTCCGTGCAGAGCCTGGTCGATCTGACCGGTCTCGCGCAGCAGTCGCATGTTGTCGGCCAGGCTGGCCTGCAATTTGATCAGCTCACCCTTGCCTTGGACGACCTCGGTCACGGCCGCGGCTAGTTCCGTCAGGTTCGTTTGCAGACGCGTCACCTGATCGACCGTGGCACGGACCTCGGTCCGATGCTGGTCGCGTTGCGATTCCATCGTTTCGAGCACGCGGACCAGTTTGCGCTCGCGCTCGGTATCGTTCACCTCGAAGCGCTGATGCAGCGATTCCATCGCCTCCTGCCACAATTGGGTGAGCAGTTGATGCCGCTCGTCAGCCTGTCGCTGTAGATCGTTAAAGGCGCTCGACCAGATGCCCAATTGCCGCTCGACGGTTTCATCCATCGTCCGTAGCATGGTGTGGCTGGCGGATTCGACGGCGTTTAGGAACGGGGCCATGCTGGCGTCGGCCGCTTCGAAGCGATTCAGCAACTCGCGCTCGGCGCGCCGGTCCGTCGAGCGGATCAGTTCGCGCTCGGTCTTCTCGCACAAGAACAAGCCGAACATCATCGACGTGGCCGCGGCCAAAGCCACGGTCGTCGTATTGAAGGCCGTACCCATTTCACCGACGACGGTGGGGAGCCGTTCGCCGATTTGATCGACCGAAAGGCCGCCCAGTGCGGAACCGAAGTGCAGCACCGTGCCGAAGAAGCCCAACACCGGCGTGACCCAGCAAATGAAGCGTACCAGCCCGTAGTTGTTGTGGGCTCGTTCGTCGTCGAGCTCGGCCAGGTAGCGTAAGTGTTCGCCCAGGCCATCGGCCGAGCCGCGATCTTTCAGGTAGCCGAGCGCCTCGTGCAGCCGCTGACCGATGCGCGACTGCAGCAGCCAGGCCGGTTTTTTCTCGACTAGCGCCAGCATGGCCACGGCGTTCGAAACCGGCTCGCGTCCTTTGCGGGGAGGCAGCCAGTCTTGCCTTAGCGCAAGCGATTGGCGCGGAAATGACAGTACTTTGAAAAGCACATCGCACAGACCCCAGATGAAGAAGGCGACGATGATGTATTCGACCACGTGATGCGTCGTGTACCGATGCAGCAGCGTGTCGTGCATCGCGGGCTGATGCACGAAGACGTAGAAGGCAATCGTCAGCGAAGCCGCCATGAGCAGCGGCATGTCGAACATCCGGCTCAAAGGAGCCTTCGGCTTGGAGGCCATATTTCCTCGATGCTTTGCCAGTTTGGCGCGCGAAGTCGCGGAATCAGTCAGCAGCGATAGCATGGACCCGCCCACGGCCAGCCAACTGCGGCGGAGCATCAAACGGCGAACGCCGATTTATGTCAAGATCAGTCGCTCGATCGCGAAGCGATGCCGAGCGACTTTACTCGACTGATGTCCAAGGTTTACGCGCATGCGGAAGGAGTCATGCGGACATCCCACCGCGGCGTGCTAGCTACGTGCGCCGGCGGGCTGGCGTGAATACCCACGCTGGCCATTCCCATTGTTGCCGTTGTTGGTCGGCTTCGGGCGCGAGGCAACCGGCCGCAAGCTACCCTGACCGAGCAGGTCTTCGACGCGACTGCGCATCTCGCTGTTCAGTTCGACACGCAACCCGTCGCAAGTGCAGGTCACCTGGCTGCCATCGGCCAACCGCAGCGCGAGCTGCAATTCGCAATTGCCGGGGTAACCGCGCAAGATTTCGTACAGTTGCTCCAGACCGCGCACGCCGTGCGGCTGCTCGTCGACGCGGATCATCACGCCGCGCGTGAAGCGCGTTGCCAGGTCGGGCAGCGTGATGACCTCGTTGACGATGAAGTTCGCTTCTTCACTTCCCGGGCGTTTATCGATCACGCCGCGCAGCGCCACGATGCCATCGGCCTTGACCAACTCGCTGTAGTTGGCGAATTCCTCGGGCCAGACGATGCAGCGCATCATGCCGGCGGTATCTTCGAGGTCGAACATGGCGTACTTCGTGGCTGTGCTGCCTGGCCGGGGATTCTTAGTCTGCGCAAACTTGATCGACGCCAGGATTCCCCCTAGCACGGCGTCGGTACGATGCGGGAGGGCCGTGGCTTCGACCGTGTTGTGCGTGCAGTAGCTGCGCAGGGTTTCTTCGTGCTCGGCCAGCGGATGGCTGGAGAGATAAAAGCCGAGCACTTCTTTCTCGGCGGACAGTCGTTCGCGCTCGGGCCATTCCGGCAGATCCGGGAGCGTGCCGGTGGCGGTCGAGGATTCTTCGGCGGCGTCCTCGAACAAACCCTTCTGCCCTGAACGTCTATCGGCCAGGGCCGAGGCGCCCGACTGCAGCGCTCGTTCGATCGCGGCCATGTTCTGCGAGCGGCGGGCGCCGGTGAAATCGAAGGCACCGGCTTTGACCAAGGATTCAATCGCGCTGCGATTGACCTGCGCAGGATCGAGCCGTTCGCAGAAGTCGAACAGATTCCGGAAGGGGCCGCCGGTCTTTCGCTCGGCGCGGATGGCCTCGGCGGCTTGCATGCCGCAACCTTTGACCGCGGCCAGCCCGAACAAGATCTGGCCGGCCTCGACGGCGAAATCGCCATTGCAACGATTCACGTCTGGCGAGACGACGGTGATGTTCATTCGCCGGCAGTCTTCCAGGTGTTCGACGAGTGAGTCTTTCTTCTTGAAATTGCGTCCCTGGATATCGCCCGACAGTAGCGCGGCCATGAACTCGACCGAGTAGTGCGCCTTCAGGTAGGCGGTCATGTACGCGATCAGCGCGTAGGCCGTCGAATGGCTTTTGTTGAAGCCGTAGCCAGCGAACTTTTCGATCATGCCGAATAGTTCTTCCGCTTCGCGCGCTTTGAGGCCCTGCTCGACCGCACCTTTGATGAACTGTTCGCGGAACTTGGCGATCATCGGCAGCTTCTTCTTGCTGATCGCCTTGATGCAACTGTAGGCGTTCGAGAGATCGATGCCCCCCAGGCGATTGAGAATCCGCATCACCTGTTCCTGGTAGACCATCACGCCGTGGGTCTCTTCCAGGATGTCCTTCATCACCGGGTGCTTGTACTCGGCCTCCTTGCGGCGATGCTTGACCTGGATGTAATCGTCGACCATTCCTCCTTCGAGCGGACCCGGGCGATACAGCGCGTTGGTGGCGATGATGTCGCGGAAATGGTCAGGCTTCATCCGCTGCAGAAGATCGCGAATGCCGCCGCTTTCGAGCTGGAAGATTCCCTTCGTCTCACCGCGGCAAAGCAGCTTGAAGGTTTCTTGATCGTCGATCGGAAACTCGTACGGATCGACCTCTTGGCCTGTCGTTTCGCGGATCAGATCGACCGCCTTGGAGAGAATCGTCAGGTTGCGCAGACCGAGGAAGTCCATCTTCAGCAGGCCGGCCCGTTCGACGTCCCCCATAGCCCATTGGGTGATGACTTCTTCCTTGCCCTGTACCCGCTGTAGCGGCACGTATTCGTTCAAGGGGCGATCCGCGATCACGACGGCCGCGGCATGCGTGCCGACGTTGCGCGCCAAGCCCTCGATCTTCATGGCCAGGTCCAGCAGTTCGCGCACTTCGCCGTCGTTGTCGTAGGCGCGGCGCAAATCCTCACTGGCGGCCAGAGCTTCTTCGAGCGAAATGCCCAACGTTTCGGGCACCAGCGCCACGATCGAATCGACGCGGGCCACGGTCAGTCCCAGCGCGCGGCCGACGTCGCGGATCGCGGCCCGCGCGGCCAATGTGCCGAACGTGCCAATCTGGGCTACGTTCGCCGCGCCGTAGCGCTCCTTGACATAGTTGATGACGTCGCCGCGGCGGTCCTTGCAGAAGTCGATGTCGATATCCGGCGCCTCGAGGCGGCTGATGTCGAGGAACCGTTCGAACAGCAGATCATATTTCAGCGGACAGACGTGGCTCAGATAGAGCGCGTACGCCACAAGCGAACCGACGCCCGACCCACGAGCCGTCGCCGGAATATTGCGTTCGCGGGCAAAACGTACGAAGTCCCACACGATCAGGAAGTAGTTCGGAAAGCCCAGCTTGTCGATGACGTCCAGCTCGCGCTCCAAACGCTCCAGGACGACCGTGGCCAAGTTCCCGTCGGCGTAGAAGTCGGGCTGCTTCGAGTACCGGTCGCGCAGTCCGGTCATGCACAGATCACGCAAGTATTCGGTCGAAGTCTTTTCTTTCGGCACGTCGAACGTCGGGAAGTGGCGTTTGCCCAGCTCCAGGTCGATCGACACGCTGTCGGCGATTTCCTGGCTGCGAGCCACGGCATCCTCGAGCCCGGGGAACGCGGCATACATTTCGCCGGGGCCGCGCAGGAAGAACTCGTTCCCTTCCATGCGCATGCGATTAACGTCTGTGCGGAAGCGGCCAGTATTGATGCATAGCAGCACGTCCTGCGCTTCGGCGTCTTCGCGGTTGACATAATGCGCGTCGCTAGTGGCCACCAGTGGCAGGCCCATGCGCTGCGCGACGCGCACCGTCCCCTCGAGCGCCATGCGCTGGATTTCCAGGCCGTTGTTTTGGATTTCAAGGAAATACCGCTCGCCGAACGTCTGCTGAAACCAGCCGATGATCTTTTCGATTTCGGTCCAGTCAGGTTCGGGCGCGTTGCCACGCAAGAGTGACCGGCTGAGCTCGCCCGAGACGCAACCGCTGAGGCAGACCAATCCCTCGCTGTGGGCGGCGAGCAGTTCCTTGTCGATGCGCGGTTTGCGGTAGAAGCCTTCGAGAAAGGCGGACGAGGCCATCTTTACCAGGTTCTTGAAGCCCGTCCGATTCTGGGCGAGCAGCGTCAGATGGTAGCTGGCTTCCTGGTTGGCGTCGGCCTCCTTTTGAAAGCGGCTGCCCGGCGCAATATAGGCTTCGTAGCCGATGATGGGGTTGATGCCTTCGGCCTTGGCGGCTTCATAGAATTCGAGCGCGCCATACAGGTTGCCGTGATCCGTCAGGGCCAAGGCGTTCATTCCCTGGGCCTTGGCCTTGGCGATCAAGCCGTCGATCGGGCTGGCGCCGTCCAACAGGCTGTAATGGCTATGGCAATGAAGGTGAACGAAGCGGCCGTCGCTGCTCATGATGTCCCTCGAGCAAATAGGAATCCGTTCGCGTCGTTTCGCTTGCGAGAGTCGTGGCGAAATCGCGCCAGGGGCGTCCAGCGAGCGAAGCGCGGAATCGCGTGCGGTACGCCCTGGATGACGCCTGCGATTTTATCAAACGCGCCGCACGATCGACAGCCGCCGATTATTCTTCTTGCGGCCGACCTATCGAACGCAGATACGTGGCCAAGCGCGATTGCAGGTCGAGAAGATTCTGCCACTGCCGATCGTCGACAGAAATGCGCTCTTTCTTTTCGTCGATCTTCACCGACTCTAAGAGGCCACGAATGCGGACGTGCAAATATTCGAGCAACTCGGACAATTGCGCGGCCTGGCAAGGACCCATTCTTTCGGGCAACTCCGGCGGGGAAAGGCGATGCAGGATGGCCTGCGACCCCGTAGCGCCGTTCCAACCGAGTTCGAAGTCGAAGCCGGGATCGACCCCCTCTTCGTCATCCAATTCGCCACCGACGGTCCCCAGGTTGGTTGGCTCCGCGTCGCGCAGGCCTGACAGTCGCTGGGCGATTTGCTCCTGCGAACCGTAGAGGAGCACCGATCGGCCCACGGCAATCATGTCGCCGTAGCGCAAGATGCGCAAATGAGTATCATCGCCGTTGACCTTGGTGCCGTTAGTGCTGTCGAGGTCCGTGAGGACGACTTTTTCCTGGTCTTCTTGGATTTTCAGATGAAAACGGCTAACCCGCTCGTCCGCAAGCTGGATGTCGTTTCCTTCCTCGCGACCAATGGTGATCGGGGTGGGAATATCGTCGTACAGCCGCCCTCGGTCAGCTCCGTCGAGGATCCGAATCGTGACGAGAGCCATGGAAGATGCCGGAGCTAAAATGCCGTCGCCTGGCCAGGTTTTGGGGGCCGCCTGCTGAACAAGCCTGCCCGCCGCGCAGCCCGACCGGGTACTATCGGGGGATGCGTTCCGCCGGCCTTGGCGAAAGAAATCGTAAACTGTCGATACATCATTACTTATAGCATGGCCGAGAAACGGGGGTCAACCATTTGGCCCAGCGGGCTAGGGGCTCCGCCGATGGTACGATTAAGACGTCTGAACCCGTGTTTTCAGGCTCTGCAGGGGTGATCGACGGCCTCGATTGCTGGCGTCTGTTCGGTAGGAGGAAAACTTCCAGATTATTTGCGGAATCTAGTTGCATTGGTCGTAACGTTAGGTAATGATGTGGTGGTACTGCGGGCAAGAGCCCCCCAATCTATATAAGGCAACGCCAGTGATCTGAACCGAGAGTCCAATACAACGCTTCAAAACGTTGCGAGTTGAGCCCAGGCTCCTCGGGATTCTCGTTTTAGTGTTCTTGCTTGGCGTCCTCCCTGTGATCAGCTTTTCCCTGGCGATGTTGCAGCTTTGTGCTGCGGGGCAAGCGAAGACCTGATCGTCGAGATGCCGCTAGTTCAGTTGCTTCGACAGAGCTGAAATTGCGCTACTTCTCGTACCCGCTTTTTTCACCAAGGTATTGCTAACGCCGTCAACCCGCCCTCTCTGGCAACGCTAATGATCTGAACCGAGAACCCACAACTTAATTTCTTCGACGAGTCGAGCCTTCCGGTTCCTCGCGGGTTCTCTTCTGGCAACGTCCCTGTGATCAGTCGTTCGTGTGTTGTTGCGCGCTATCGCGCGATGACGTGCGAAGGTCTCATCGCCGAGATGTTCGCCGTTGACTCCCCGTCGTCCGCGGCGGCTCTGCGTGCGCTCGTGCAATGATTTGCATTTAGGCATTTAGAAAAAGTGAAGCTAACGAATTCACACCCGGAAAGACCTCTGAGGCGAAAATGAAAATGAGAAACACGTTCCGCGCTTGTGCGCTCGTGGCATTGGTTGTCTGCACGTTTGTGCAGACAGCGTCGGCCACGACCCTCTTTGACCTGATCAGTTCGAGCGGGTCAATTACGATTGGTTCACTGACGTTCAGTGACTTTTCGTATCTCGGCACCGGTGACATGCCTGCTTCGGCGGGCGTCAATGTCACCACCTATGTCAATCCCATTACGAACGACGTGGGCTTGAAATTCCAAGGATCGTTCCTGGATTTCCCCGGTAGTGGCGGATCGGACGCTTTGATCGACTTCAAGGTCACCGAGAACGACCCTGAGAAGTTGGTCACCGGTGCGACTTTGGCAGGCAACCCCTCGATTATTCCCCTGGGTCCCGGGGCGAGCGGCGTGGCCAGCGTCACCGAAACTTTCTTGCCGACCGACCCCAGCCTGACGTTGACGATCTTCGCGAGCTCGACCAATGGCGTGCCCGGCCCATCGCAGTTGATCGATACGGGCGTGTTCGCAACCGGACACTCGACCGTGTTCGTGCAAAAGGACGTCCTCAATTTCAGTGGCACTAACAGCGTGCCGATGCTGTCGTTCATTACGCAAACGTTCCACCAGACGGGCGGTAACATTCCCGAGCCGTCGACCCTGATCCTGCTGGGTTCGGGCGTCATTGGGTTGGGTGTGCTTCGTTGGCGTCGCCGCCGCGCTTAAGCGGCCGGCAAGCGGACTTATCGAACAAGCAAGCGAGATGGCCCCGGGGACGTTTGGCGACGTCCTCGGGGCTTTTAGTTTTTCTGGCCGGCGATTCTGCCGGCGTAGAAGCGACCTCTCCCTCTTCTCGATCTCTGCGTGCTAACCAGGCCAGTAGGTCACCTGGGGCGGCAACTCGCTCGGGCCAGTTCATGGCTTAGCCGGGCTCTCCCGTGCTTCACAGTCGAGCTGAGATCGCGGTGTCGGCGCTTAACGATACCTGGCCCTTTCGGAATGGGCCTGTCGCGCGGAATTTCCTGGTGACTAACCAATTGACAGGGACCAATTGCCCGGTAAAATCTTGCTATTGATATTGAGTCTCAATATCTACGGGGCCCCGCCGAAGCTCTCACTCCTCCGATATTGGATATCACCACGATGGCCGCACCACGCCGTTGTCGCCCTGCCGGTTTCACACTTGTCGAATTGCTGGTTGTCATCGCCATCATCGGCATCCTCATTGGTTTGCTGTTGCCGGCGGTCCAGTCAGCTCGGGAATCGGCTCGCCGTAGCCAGTGCGCGAACAATCTGAAGCAGTGTGCCCTGGCTCTGCACAACTACGAGTCGAGCTTCGGAGCTTACCCGCCGAGCATGTATTGGAGCGGCGTGCTCGCTGACAAGACGAACGATATTTCCGTCTGGTCCCGTTTGCTGCCTTACTTGGAACAATCGGCGCTCAGCGCCGGCTACACGGCCACCAGCACCGAGGATCAGCAATTGGCCGACGGCACGCCGATCATGGCGGTGCGCATCCCCGCCTACATGTGTCCGTCAGAACTGAACGATATGGCCAAGCTGAACGCAGACGGATCATTGAACTCATATCCAGGAACGTACGGCGTGAATCTCGGCCCTTGGATGATCTTTGATCCTACGCAGCGCACGCGGCCGCCAGGCTCGTTTTACGTCAATAGCCGGCTGCGAGCGGCCGACTTCACGGACGGTTTGAGCAATACGCTCATGGCGATGGAAGTGAAGGCCTGGGGCTCCTACTTCAGCGGCTCGACAACGGCTACCGCAACGCCCCCTAATCTGCCGACGGACGTTTGCGCCCTGGGAGGCACAGCGAAGTTGGGACCGAATCCGACGGACAACAAGGAACACACGGAGTGGGGGGACGGCAAGTGCAATCAAACTGGCGCTACGACCACCTTCACTCCCAACACGCCGGTCATGTGTACGTCCTCGGGCTCAAGCTATGACGTCGATTTCTCGGGCGTCACCGAGGCCTCGTCGGCGACCGCGCCCAGCTACGCCGCTATTACGTCGCGCAGCTACCATCCGGGATTGGTCATGGTGTCGCTGATGGATGGATCGGTGCGTACCGTGGCCAACGGTGTCGACCGGGCCGTATGGCAGGGGACTTCGACCCGGACGGGCGGTGAAGTGGGCACCCTCCTCCCGTAGCTTTTCGCCGCTGGACGATAGCTTGGGACTTTGGCGGCTCTGCGGCTGTTGCCGTGGATGCGCGTCAGGCGATTTCCCGTCTACTCCTCCCAGGCCGTACATCTTGTCTGCGCCCGTGCCTCGGTTTGTACGAGCGTTTGTCGATCTTACACGCCCCCCGGGAGGCCGGACCGAGGTTTCATTGATCCCGCGTCCACGCGCAACTGGCTTTGGCGTGACCTCTTACGACGCGATTTGCAAGCGGCAGCGAATCGCTCAGCGGCGTTCTGGCACGCCGCGTGCTTTATCCGAAAGCGGAATCGGACGAAGCATGGGACAAAGGGAGAGGCCACTGATGGACCAAAACGCCAAGTTCCAATGGATGAAGGAATTGCTCGGACGAATGGAACGCGCGAACGATCAGTGGCGCACCGCGCCAGGCCCGACGAAGCCGTATCTGGCCCGCGTCCATGAGCGCGACCTGGGTGAATTCCGACGCTTGTGCCAATCGGTGCGTCGCGACGTGCTGGCCGGCACGGCCTGCTAGAACTTTTTGCCGCTACCGCGCTCGAAACGCGCCGGAGGGATTTTCCCCTCCAGGATTCCGCCGAGGTTGGCGGATCGCCATTAGCGCCGCGGCATGTCACGCTTAATCCCGCCTCATTCCCGCCAACGATCCCACGCATCCAGGGCTGCAAAGGTCCCCGCGCCTTTGCAGCCCTCCTGCATGCGCTTGAATAGCAAATCGCGCCGGATTCTAACGCGCTGGGATTGCGGCTAGACTGCATTTTCCACCCGCGCTCGCGGGCGGTTCCGACGGTTTAGCTTCGCAGAGAATTTCCGGTGAGCGGCAACGATTACGAGCGCGCCACGGCCTACCTCATTGGCCGAATCAACTACGAGCGCGCCGCCGCCGTGACCTATGGGGCCCGGCAGTTCAAGCTGGAAAGAGTCCAGGAACTGCTAGGCCAGGTCGGCAATCCGCATCAGCAGATCCCCATCGTGCATGTGGCAGGTACCAAGGGGAAAGGCTCGACATCGGCCATGATCGCCGCGGTGTTGACGGCCGCCGGCTATCGCACGGGATTGTTCACATCGCCGCATCTCGAACGGTTGGAAGAGCGGATCGCCATCGACGCCCAACCTTGCTCTTCCGAGGAATTGGTGGCGCTTGTCGAGCGGTTACGACCGGTGGTTGATCGCATGGATTGGGAGGTCGCCGGCGATACCGACGATTGTGGCCCCACCTATTTCGAGCTGACGACGGTCATGGCACTACTCTATTTCGCCGAGCGGCAAGCTCAGGCGGCCGTGCTCGAAGTAGGCCTGGGCGGGAGGCTGGATTCGACCAATGTTTGCCAGCCTGCCGTCTCGGTCATCACGAGCATCAGCTACGATCACATGCGGCAATTGGGGAATACGCTGGCCGAGATCGCCTTCGAGAAAGCGGGCATCGTAAAGCCGGGCATTCCGCTGGTCAGTGGCGTGACGGCCGACGAGCCACGGCAAGTGATCGAACAAGTTTGCCGGGATCGCGGCAGCCTGCTCGTGCAATTGGGACGCGACTTCGACTTTCGTTACTATCCGCCGCACCTGGTCGACCATCATGCCGGTTATGGGCGGATCGATTATCTCGATCGATCGACACAATCGCCTGCGTTAGCCGGCGTGCCCCTGGGAATGCTGGGGCGCCATCAAGGGGCGAACGCCGCGGTGGCCGTGGCTACGATCGCGCAGTTGCAGGCACAGGAATGGCAGATCGACGAGGCGCAGATCCGCGCCGGGCTTGCCGCGGCGCGGTCTCCGGCGCGTGTCGAGGTCATGGCCCGTCGGCCGACGATCGTAATCGACGCGGCTCACAACGAGGCGTCGGTCGAGGCATTGCTGGAAACCTTGGCCGACAGCTTCGCCGAGCAGCCGCGGATCCTGATCTTCGCCACAACTCAGGACAAGGAAGTTCGCGCGATGATGCGGCTTTTGCTGCCCCGTTTCGACCACGTTTTCCTCACCCGCTACCGCAACAATCCACGCGGTGTGCCCGTCGAGGAGTTGGCGGAAATTGCGGCGGAATGCGGCGCCACGAACTGGCGGACTTATGCCGAACCTGCCGAGGCCTGGGAGGCTGCCCGAGCGATCGCCACGCCCGACCATCTGCTGTGCGTGACCGGATCGTTCTTCATCGCCGCCGAAATCGGGGCCGAGATCCGTCGTAACCCGTTGGCCTTGGCCCGACGCGAATAGCCGCCCGGCTTAGCGAGGCGAGCAGAAGGTATCGCGTCGGCCCTTCGTGCCGCCGCCCGCTAACGCCTAACGGCTAACCGCTAAAGGGCATGTCCGACCGGTCGTCGAACAGTGACTTGAAGCGCGGAGCTTGCGGCAGCCGGCCCTCGGTCGGACGATCGTGACGCCACGATTCGTGGTGCGATTCGCTTCGCAGGAAGTGCAGCGAGTCGTCCAGGGCGGCACGCAGGCGGTAACGCTCAACCAGTTGAGCGATGAAGGGGTCGGCCCAGGGGAGTAATTCCCGCGATGTTTGCGACCGGTCTGTCATTTCGTGATCGCCCCCGACTTCAACGATGGTGCAGCGAATATTTGGTGTCGCCATGCCTCTATCCCCCTTCCAGAATTCCACTCTCCGCCTGAGTTCTCCTCCGGCCCTGCCTTGAAAATACGCAAGCGGGCAGCCGAACGGAACGGGTTGCGGATACAGCAACTCCAGCGCCAAATTGTACAAAAACGAAACGAGACTGGTACCAAGAGAGTCGCTGCGCATTTCACGACAAAGACTTAACGCGTGTTGCGGGGATCCGTGCGCAACGACCGACGGCCCGAAGATGCGGCAGAAGATGCAAGGAATTGAGCAATGCCGCGTTAAGCCGCAACGAGGAAACGCATTAGGCGATCCGTCCCCAACCTCGACGCGACTTATGCCGGCCGACCTTCCTCGGAAGCGCGCGGTCGTCGGGCTGCTATCACGGCAACAAGGTGGCCAGCGCCTCGAGGGCCCGTTTTAGTTGCGGGTCGGGAACTCGGGCGGCGTCAGGCTTTTCCGAGACCGGCGAGCTTTCGTCGCCGGAACGAATAACGTCGCGTTCGTGGCGATCGCGTGCCAGTGCCAGGGCGGCCTCTTCATCCAGGGGGACTTCGTAATCCGGGTTGGGTTGGACGCCCCAATCCTCCTGATCTTTGACGTCTGGATAGCGGTGGATGTCCTGACCGTTGGGGCGCCAGTAGCTGGCCGTGGTGAGCTTCAACAGGCTGCGTCCCCCTTCCAGCCGGATCACGTTCTGGACGGTTCCTTTGCCATAGGTACGCTGCCCTACAATGATGGCGCGGCCGTGGTCTTGCAGGCAGGCGGCCACGATTTCGGCGGCGCTAGCCGTGTTCTGGTTCACAAGGATCACTAGCGGCAAATCGGCATAGGGTGCGCTGCCGGACGCTTCTTCGGTCTTGATCTCGACCCCGTCACGGCCCCGCGTGCTGACGATGCGCCCCTCGCGCAGGAACAGGTCGCACGTGGCGACGGCCTGGTCGAAGACCCCGCCCCGGTTGTTGCGCATATCAAGGATCAGCCCCCGGACCTGCCGCTCAGAGAGCCACAACAGCGCTTCTTCGAGCTCGTCGGCCGTGTTCTCGCCGAAATTTGTGATCCGCACGTAGCCGATGCGGTCGTGGTCAGCGAGTAGGAAGTTCCAGTGGTTCTCTTCGTCGCGCGTATCCCCCAGTACCGAGGCGACCGGAATAACCGCCCGGCCGATGGAGATATCGACCGGTTCGGTCTCGCCTTTGTGGAGTACCGTCAGTTGGACGACACCTCGCCTGCCGCGCAACTGGCCGACCAGTTCTTCGAGGCTTTGGCCGGCGGTGCTGCGACCATCGACCTTTTGAATGATGTCCCCGGCGCGAATGCCCGCCGCGAACGCTGGTGAATCGGCAATCGGCGTGGTGACGACCAGCTCTCCGGTTTGCGGATCGAGAGCCGGCTCGATGCCGATGCCGCCGAATTTTTGTTCGAGCGTGGCGACAAAGTCCGTGAACTGGTCGGGGCCGATGTAGGCCGAGAAAGGATCGAGGCGCCCCATCATCCCTTGCAGCGCGCCCTCGAAAAGCTGCCGGTTCTCGACCTTCCGCAGGTAGTGCGTGTCGACCTCTTTGAGGACTTCGCTGAACGTGTCGTACATCCGCCCGTACTCGGTACGATGGGCGCTGTCGGCCTGGCGAAAGCAGACGACCGACACCAGCGCCGCGACAACCAGCACGACCAGATTCTGACGAGGCATGTAACCGTGGTTCCTTCTATCAATGATCCCGAGGTGCGCTTCTCAAGATCTAAGCCCGGTCCTTCATTCTAGCGAACGATTTCAACAGGCCACAGGCAGCGGTGTTCCGAACCAGTATTCGTCGCTTGGCCGCTTCCGCGGCCGGCCGCGGCAACGCATAATTCCCGGGGGGCCTCGCCAGCTGGCGAGGGGGTTATCCGTGTTCGCCTGCGTGAGAAGACCGATGAAGGACACGTTGCGGATTGGGGATCGTGGCGAGGCCAGCCATCGCGTGGTCTCTGCTGAACTGGTGAGCCATTACGATCCTGCCGGGCCGCCGGTATTCGGTTCGCCATTCATGCTGATGTTGATGGAATTCGCGGCGTTCAACGCCCTGCTGCCGCATCTGGACTCGGGCGAGCAATCCGTTGGTGTCGGCTTCGAATTCGACCATTTGGCCGCCACGCCAGCCGGGGCTATGGTGATCGCCCATGCCGAGGTTTTGGAAATCGACGGACGCCGGGTGACGTTTGCGATCGAGGCGCACGACGAGCAGGAGTTGATCGGACGTGGCAAGCACGTGCGACATGTCGTCGAGATGGATCGCTTCTTGAAGCGGCTGCGTCGCAAGATGGATCGCTGACCGCTACCGTGTTGCGCGCCCATTACAGCCCGAAAAAAGGGACGGGCACCAGGAAGGCGTGTTGCTCGTACAAGCTGGCAATGCCGTGCCAACTGGTGAACTGCGTAAAGTAGACGATCACCGCGTAGATCAGGGCCGCAGACATCATCAGCGGCCGTGCCCCCCAACGAAATAACCAGTACCGTGGCGCCTCGCGCCGGTCGGCCCGCGCGTAGGCCCAGCCCGACAGCAGGCGCGCCGGAAATATAAACGCCACGAAGACCAGGCTGGGGAGCCAGGCCGCCTCGCGCGGAATGATTTCGATCTTTAACAGGTACAAGGGGAGCGCGAACAGCAGCGTGCCGACCAGCGCCACCAAGAACGCCACCGGCGCCCGGCGAAAGTGGTCGCGCAGCGCGCGCAACTCGAACATGGCGCGGAACCGATTCTCGGCCGCGAAGCGCACCTGCGCAAACGGCAAATAGAGGACGACGATCGCCAGCAGTAGCCCACCGAGGAAACCAATCACGGGAGCGCGCGCGCCGGCCGCCAGCAGCGAGATAGGTCCAATCAGCCAGACGAGGCCGCCGAGAAATCCGCGCAACCCTAACGAGAAATAATACGGCAGTCGCAGGCCAAGAACGAAGTCCCAAACCGCATCGCGCGCTTGGGCGTAAGCGCCACGCTGTGTCAGACGTCGTGCGAAATTGATCGGCCGTGGCCAGAAGAAACTGCGTAGCTGCCCGCCACGCAAACAGGCGCTGACCACGTGCAGCACGAACAGAATCGTTAAGATCCACAGCGTGACGGTCCAGAATCGCTCAGCACTCCCCTCGGGCTCGATCAATCGCGCGGAATTCGCCAGCAGCGATACGAATCTGAGCGGCCACAGCAACAGCCAGGTACCGAGCGCGATGCCGCCCAGGCGGGCCGCCTTGCGCACGCCAATCAATCCGGCCGAGACGTGCCCCGTGCGCGCAACACGACCGGCCGACTCGAGTAGATAGCCCAGGCTCATGAACTGCAGCAACGGAAGTGTGGCCAGCACCGCCAACCCCACGAACAGCGTCGCGCACCCGAAGAGATACTCACCCGCCGACAAAATGCTACGCACAACGCGCCAGGGCAGGCTCGGCCTATCGTTGGCTTCTTGCCACGATGCGAGTCGGCCCGTTTGGTCGAGCAATTCGACGTTTGGCGCGGCGGCTGCGGGAGCATCGGCAAGCGACATTTTCGCGGGCTCAGCCTGGGATGTTCGAATGACCGCCGTCAGGCGGCCAGATACCATGGTCCCGGCACATTCCACTATAGGCAAATTCGCTTGAAATCGCTGCTGCTTGGCGGATCGGGACAAGATTCCGCGAATGGTGACGAAGAACTCTTGCCCGGTCGGCGTTAGGATAAGTGGGCAGCGACGCTGCGGCATCGCCCGGCCCGGAGACACAACAAGTGTGGGCACGCAACCTGCTTTTCGTGACGGTTTGCCTGGCGGGCCTGGCCGCGCTTGGTGGCCTGTTGTCGCCGGTGCATAAACCGCCCGCTGCTCGTCGCGTGGCCGAGGCGCCGACCGCGGCTGATCTGCAAGCGGCCGTGTCGCGGTTGAATGCCAGTTTTGCACCACATGCCGGGCCAACAAGTCGCGCCGCAAACCTGACGATCGCTCGGCGGCTTTCACTGGCGCTGACGGGCACGATCCCGTCGCTGGCCGAAATTCGCGAATTCGAAGCGCAGCCCCCGGATGCGGCCATCGACTGGTGGTTGGCCGAGTTGCTCGCGGATCGGCGCTCGAGCGACTACCTGGCCGAGCGTTTGGCTCGCGCGTTCGTCGGCACGCAGGATGGCCCCTTCATCGTTTACAGACGTCGGCGCTTTGTGAGCTGGCTGGCGGACCAGTTGCACACGAATCGTCCGTACGACGAGATCGTCGCAGAACTAATCGCGTCCGACGGACTGTGGACGAGCAAGCCCGCCACGAATTTCATCACGGTTACCATCCAACCCGACGCCGGCAAGGGCCCGGATGCGAATCAACTGGCCGCCCGCACGTCACGGGCGTTCTTGGGCGTGCGGCTCGATTGTGCCGAATGCCACGACCATCCGTTCAGCAAATGGAAGCAATCGGACTTTCAATCCTTAGCAGGGTTCTTCGGGCAGGCCGCGAATTCCTTGCGTGGCATTCGCGATGCTGACCGTCCGGCCGAGATCGACGATCCTTTGTCGGGCGAGCCGAAAAGGATCACGGCCGACGTTCCTTTCGCAGCTGACGCTTTGCCGATCGATGGCACGCCACGAGTCCGGCTGGCCCAGTGGGTCACGGACGCACGAAATAAGGCCTTCGCTCGTGCGGCGGTCAATCGTGTGTGGGCTCAACTGTTTGGTCGACCACTGATCGAGCCGATCGATGATATACCCTTGGCTGATGAATCAGGCACGGATGGTACGCCCGAGGCGCTCGCGATTCTGGCGGACGATTTTGCCACGCATTGCTACGATCTGCGGCGACTGATTTCGATCATTGCTCTTTCCGAGCCCTTTGCCGCCGAAAGCCGGGTCGCGGGCGATGATGCGGCAGCGGCGGATACTCTCGCCACGACGTGGAACGTGTTCCCACTCACGCGGCTACGCCCCGAGCAGGTCGTGGGAAGCTTGTTGCAGGCCTGTTCACTGGCGACGTTGGATTACCAGTCGCATATCGTCGTGCGTTTCTTCAGGGCCGTCGGTCAGGCCGAGTTCGTGAAACGTTATGGCGATAGCGGTGAAGAAGAATTCTCGCCGCAGGGAGGAACCATTCCGCAACGCTTGCTATTGATGAATGGCGAGCTGGTGAAAGATCGAACCAAGGAGAACCTGGTTGCCAACGCCGCCACGCAGATCGGGGCCTTGGCATCGACCGATGAAAAGGCGGTCGAGATCGCCTACCTGGCTTGCCTGACGCGCCGGCCGACGTCCGCCGAAATGCAGCACTTCGTTGCAAAGCTGGCTGGCACGCGCGGCGACGACCGCCGACAGCAAATGGAAGATCTCTATTGGGCCCTGGTGAACAGCACGGAGTTCTCATGGAACCATTAGCGGAACTCGTGCAGGCGCACGCAGAACTGAATCAGCCTCTCGTGCAGCAGAGCCTCAGTCGTCGGCGGTTGCTGGGCGCTTCGGCTCTTACAGGCGTCGGTTGGTTGACTCCGGTGGCCGAAGTTCTTGCGCGGCGCGCCGAGCGCGTCAGACGCGAGCATGCCCAATCCGTGATCCTGCTGTGGCTGGCCGGAGGGCCGAGCCAGCTCGAAACGTTCGACCCGCATCCCGGCGCAGCGATTTCGGCCGGCACGACGGCGATCGACACGTGTTTATCGGGCGTGCAACTGGCGACCGGTTTCGACCGCCTGGCCGAAGAGATGGCCGACGTCTCGCTCGTGCGTTCGCTGGTCAGCAAGGAAGGGGATCACGAGCGCGGAACGTACCTGGTGAAGACCGGCTATCGGCCCGATCCCACGCTTGTGCATCCATCGATTGGCGCGATTTGCTGCCACCAGTTGCCCGTCGGCCCAGTCGAGATACCGCGCCATGTGTCGATCTTGCCTGGCCAGTGGCCGGCCCGCGGTGGCTACCTGGGAAATCAATTCGACGCTTTTAAGACATTGGATCCGGCTAAGCGCGTGCCAGATGTAGCTAGCCAGGTGCCGGCCGAAAGACAGACCGTTCGGCTGAGCGATCGCGCGGTGGTCGATGCGGCATTCCTGCCGGGGCGCCGCCGCGCGGTCGAAGCGACGATGCATGGTGCGATGATCGAACAGGCGCTCGCCATGATGGGATCAGCGCAATTACGGGCATTCGAGACAAGCGATGAACCAGCCGCGGTGTGCGCCGCGTATGGTGACACGCCGTTCGGACGGGGCTGCCTTGCCGCGCGGCGTCTGATCGAGCAAGGCGTTCGCTGCGTCGAAGTGACGCTTGCTGGCTGGGACAGTCACACGAAAAATCATGAAACGCACGAGCGGTTGATCAAAATTCTCGATCCTGCTTTTGCCGCCTTGATAGCCGACCTGCGCGAGCGCGATTTGCTGCGACATACGGTCGTTCTTTGTGGTGGCGAATTCGGCCGCACGCCGCGAGTGAATCCCCTGGAGGGCCGCGACCACTGGCCGCACGGATTCAGCATGGCGATGGCCGGCGGCGGAGTCCGCGGTGGACAGGTGATTGGCGAAACCGATCCCGAGGGAGGAAAGAAAGTCGCCGATCCGCGCAGCGTGGCGGACGTTCATGCCACGGTGCTAACGGCACTGGGCATCGATCCTGCGCACGAAGAGATGACGCCCGTAGGGCGACCGATGAAGTTCAGCGAAGGCGCGGCAATAGCCGAGCTACTCGACATGAGTATTTGACTGTCGCGACGGCAACACTGCAGCACTCGAGGAACCGGCCGCGCTCGAAAACTAACGTTTCGAGAACTGCGTACCGCGGCGGGCACCACGTAGACCGTAGTGCTTGCGTTCCTTCATGCGGCTGTCGCGCGTCAACAGGTGAGCCTGACGCAGCGCGTCCTCGAGCCCACTGTCGTACGTCTTCAGGGCACGTGCCAAGCCGAGCTTGCAAGCGCCGGCCTGACCGGTCACGCCGCCACCGTGAACGTTGATCGACACGTTGACGCTGCCGACACGATCGGTCTGGTTCAGCGGGGCCAGGACGGCGTTGCGATCCTGCTCGCGGACGAAGAAGTGCTCGAACGCCCGGCCATTTACTACGATGGTGCCATTGCCGGCCCGCACGCGGACGCGTGCCACGGAAGTCTTACGGCGCCCCGTGCCCAGGGCGTCACCATTGTGCTTGACCGACGGCGTTTCGACAGTGGACATCGACTACCTCGAGATAATGCGAATTCGCGAGTTGACCGATTTGGTCCCCTGCGCGGGTGGACGGATGGATTTGTTCTGTACGGCCGGTGTTTCTCGGACGCGTTTACTTCAACTGAAAGTCTTTGGGCTCGGGCAATTGGGCCTGGTGCGGATGTTCGGCACCGGCGTAAATCTTCAACTTGCTGAGCATCTTCGAGGCCAGCTTGTTCTTGGGAAGCATGCGACGGACGGCTTCGCTCAAGATCAATTCCGGACGACGATCGCGGCGGTGGCCGGCCGTCTCGGTGCGCAGGCCGGTGTAGCCGGTGTAGTGCGTGTACACCTTGTTTTCCCACTTCCTGCCGGTGAACGTGACCTTGTCGGCATTGACGACGATCACGAAGTCGCCCGTATCAACGTGCGGCGTGTAGGTCGGGCGGTGCTTGCCCATCAAAACGACGGCAATTTCGGCGGCGAGCCGGCCGACCACCTGGTCGGTTCCGTCTACGAGCCACCACTTCTGCTCGACCTCACCCTGCTTGGCCATGTACGTAGTCATCATTGCACTCAGCGATCGGAAACGTGATTCGGAAGGCCCCCGGCGGGGCTTATTGGCAATATGAGAAACTGACAATTTACCTCCTCTTACTTGTTCGATCAAGGCTGGCAACCTAACTTGAGCTTGGGAGCTTTCTGGCAAGCGCGTTTCGACCGGCCGAGATCGGGGCAAGTCGTCTGGCGGTAGTAGTTAGCGACGTTTTCGCCCGCGGCACAAAGCCGGGGGGCGGGGCGTGCCAGCAGTCGCGCGGGGCTTCGGGTTCACCACGATTCGGGCCAAATAACATGAAATGTGGCGTGGTTAAAGAGACTTACCCTGCCGAGCGCCGCGTGGCGCTCGTGCCCGCGGTGCTCGGTCCGCTGGCAAAAGCCGGGATCACGACGCTCGTCGAAACGGGGGCCGGGCTAGCCGCCGGTTTTTCGGACGCCGCCTACCGAGACCAAGGAGCGACAATCCTCGCCCGGCGTGAGGAGGTTTTCGCTGCCGCCGATCTGTTGGTGCAGGTGCGCGCCGTGGGGGCCAATCCCGAGGCTGGCATCACGGACCTGGGGCTGGTCCGCGCGGGGCAGTCGATCGTCGCTTTTTGCGAGCCGCTGGGGTCGCCCGAAGCCTTGCAGCAGTTCTCGGCCCGGGGCGTGAGCGTCTTCTCGATGGAGATGATTCCGCGCATCACTCGCGCGCAATCGATGGATGCCTTGTCGAGCATGGCGACGCTGGCCGGCTACAAAGCGGCGCTATTGGCTGCGGCCGCACTGCCGAAAATGTTCCCGATGATGACGACCGCCGCCGGAACGCTGTTGCCGGCCAGGGCTTTGATCTTGGGGGTCGGCGTGGCCGGGTTGCAGGCGATCGCCGCCTCGCGACGGATGGGGGCCGTGGTCGAAGCGTACGACGTCCGCCCCGATGTGAAGGACCAGGTGCAAAGCCTGGGGGCCAAGTTTCTCGACTTGCCGCTTGAGACCTCGGGCGCGCAAGACGCCGGCGGCTACGCCAAGGCATTCGACGAATCGTTTTATCGCCGCCAGCGCGAGTTGCTCACGGCGGCGCTCGCGCGGCAAGATGTCGTGATCTCGACCGCGGCCGTGCCGGGCAGGAAGGCGCCGATACTAGTCACCAAGGAAATGGTCGAGGGAATGCAACCGGGATCGGTCATCGTCGACCTGGCCGCTGAGCGCGGGGGCAACTGCGAGTTAACGCGATTGGGCGAAACCGTGGTTCATCACGGTGTGACGATCCTGGGGCCCGACAATCTGCCGTCGACCGTGCCATTTCATGCCAGCCAGATGTACGCCAAGAACGTCGCCAGCCTGCTCACGCACCTGGTCAAGGAAGGGAAGCTGCAACTCGACATGGAAGACGAGATCACGCGCGAGACGTTGGTCGTGCGCGACGGAGAAATCGTCCACCCGAGGGTGCGCGAAGCGCTTGAGCGAGGCGCGGCCGCGGGACGCTGAACACGACGCGCGTGCTGCGGAATTCAGAACGCGTATCGCGTCGAGCGCTCACGAAAGGGCGCGGCAAGCTATATTTGGCCGAGCAGAGCGACACGCACGAGCCGTTCGCTCGATGCCTCATTTCTTCGATCCCTGACGCGAAACGTTGATGCCCAGCGAGCCGCCCGCCGCGACTACCGACGCGCTGAATCCGGCCTTTTCCGCTGAAGGGCTTCGCCAGGCCGTGCGCCATGGCAGCCGGCGCACCCTGTTCGCGCAGTTGGCTTCGCACGTCGTCTCGCTGGTGATGCTGGCCAGCCTTTATCACCTGGTAACACCAGGCGACTTCGGGCTGATCGGTATGGCACTGCCGGTGATCATGTTCCTGCGCATCTTCACGTCGCTAGGAATGAATATCGCCACGGTGCAATCACGCGACCTGACCTCCGCGTTGATTTCTCACTTGTTCTGGCTGCACGTGGCGCTGGGAGTCCTAATGGCTCTAGTGACCGCGGGCGTTGCGCCGCTCGTGGCCTGGTTCTATCGCGAACCGGACGTGACCTGGGTGCTGGGGGCACTCTCGGCCACCAGCTTGGCCAGTGCCATTGGGCTGCAGCACATTGCCCTGCTGGAACGGAACTTGCGCCTTGGCAGTGCGGCAACCTGCCGATTGGTGGGTCAGGGCGTGGGGGGCGTATTGGCGATTGCCCTGGCCATTTCTGGTTGGGGTGTGTGGGCGCTTGTCGCGCAGCAATACGTCGAGCTACTAGCGCTCGCGGCCACGGCGTGGTATTTCGAGCCCTGGCGTCCTTCGTCGCCGCGATCGGGCGAGCGCGTCGGAGCAACGCTGCGCTTCGGCGGTTACTTCACCATGACGCAAATCATGCACAACTTGCTGGCCAACGCTGACAAGATTCTGGTGGGCTTCCTGCTGGGACGCGAAGCGCTCGGCTTCTACAGTCAGGCTTACAACGTGATGATGAAACCGGTGGTCGTGCTCACGACGCCGCTGACCAGCATCATGCTGCCGGCTTTGTCGCGGGCGGCTCATGATGCCAAGAACTACAGCCAGATCGTGCTCGGTTTTCAGCGATTGTTGGCCGTCGCGAGCTTTCCAGCCGGCGTTGGACTGATGATCGTGGGGCGCGAGACGATGCTCGTCTTGGGGGGCGAGACCTGGGACGACGCCGGGCCGCTGCTGATGATCCTGGCCGCGTCGATTCTGGTGCAGGGGTTTATTACCATGGCCGGCACAATTTTCATTTCGGCCGGCCGGTGGCGAGCGATGCTCGCGGGGTCGGTGGGAATGCTGGCAGTCTTGGTGCCCGGTGTATTAATGGGCTATTTCACAGGTCGCGCGCTGGGAAGCTCGCTGCCCGGTGCGGGTTGGACCCTCTCTGTCGCGCCGGCGACGTCGACCGAATGGCTGCCGGCTGCGTTGGGCGCGGCTTGGGGTTTTTCACTGACGACCTGCCTGCTGCTGTTTTTGCCGTACATGTTGTTTTGCCTGCGGCTGGCCGGCGTTTCGCCGCTGGCCTGGGCTCGACAATTGGTACGGCCCGCCCTGGCCGCGCTGGCGATGGGAATCATCGTATTCGTCGTGCGCGAGATACTGACCTCCTACACGGCGCTACCGCCGGCGCTCTTGCTGTTGATCGAGGTCGGCGCAGGTGTCGCGGCTTATACGCTCTTCGCGCGGCGCGAGATCCGCTGGTGCCTCGAGCAATTGCGACGGTTCTAAGAGCATCGTCCGCGCTGACGATGATTTCGACCGCAGCCCGCGCGCTTAGAGAATCCAGCGGCGCTCAAGCTACGCCAAGGGCCTGGCGAAACGCGTCGATTCTGGCCGCCATGGGCCCGGGCGAAGTCAGTTCGTAATCTGTAACGCGCGCCACTTCGAGCACGAGAAAGCGCGGACCAGGTAGCACCAGTGCCTCGGCAGCGCCCGAGCGCCAAGCGTCCAAATCCGCGAAGCGCCGCACGCTGGAAAAGCCAGCAGCTTGAGCCGTGCTGACAAAATCGACGCACGCCTTGTCTCCGGCGGTGGACTGACCACCGGTAACTTCATAGACGCCGTTTTGCAGCAGGACGACGGTCAGGTTCTTGGCCCCGCTGGCTGCGATCGTCACCAGGCAGCCCAGGCTCATCAACATGCATCCGTCGCCATTGAAGGCAATCACTTCACGGCTTGATTGCGCAAGTGCCAACCCCAGGCCGAGTATGGGGGCGTGCCCCATTGCTGACGGAATGTAATGGAAATCGAGCGGATGCTGCGACAGGCGAGGCCACTCGCGGGCTGAGCCCATCGTCGTGACCACGATCTGGTCGCGCCTGAGATCTCGCAGTACTTCGAGCGCCGGCACCAACGGCATACGATCAGGTTTTGAATTTCGAGCCATGGAACTCTCTCCTGCCGTTCGCTGCCGAATTAGTTAGCCCTTGCCTTCGGCCACTAGCGCCACGCCTGGTCGTCCTGCCGCCTGGCAGGCGCGGTAATGATCGGCGAGCTTCGCGAGCGCGGCCGCCGAATCGACAAGTACGTAGTCCAAACCCCAGGCGCGCAACACGGGCTCGGTGAACTTGCGGGCGGTGTCGGGCGAGTCTGGGACCAGATAATTGCGATAGCCAATCAAGGCATACAACGGCAATCCCAGATCGAAAAGCACGTTGCGCAGGGCGTCTCCCGATTCGAAGAAGCCAGTATTCTGAATTACGACCAAAGGCCGCTGCCCGCCCAGGTGCAGGCCGGCCGCGATGCCCCAGGCCTCGCCTTCGCGGCACACACGCACCAACGACAACTGTCGCGATGCGGCGAGCGCTGATTCCCAGGGGCCGATGGCCGAATCGGGCAGCCATACGACGTGTGTCAGTCCGAGCCCTTCGAGCGTGGCCACGACCTGGTCGGCCGGCAAAATCATTTGGCAGCCTCCTGCGTCTTGATCATCGAGATCTTCCGCGCCGTCGAAACCCACAGAAACGGCTTCTTGGCCTCATCGACGCGGACCTCGTGAGCGATGCGATGCGGCACCAGCACCTTGCGCAGTACGATTTCGTACATCGTGCGTTTGGCCGGCAGCGAGATTTTGACGGTCGCCGGATCGATCTTCTCCTGCTCGAGCGCCGCGACGTCGACCAGGATCGGGACGGACACGTGCTCGCCGACGGCCGCCAGCACGCGCGGCAGCTCGACACGGTCGAGCTCGACGTCCACGGTATCGAAGAGCGCGGGAACCAGATCGCGCCGCGGTACGGTTGTCGGCCAGCCCACCGGCCAGCGCGGCTGCGCTGCGTGTTGCGTGGTGAGGGCTAGCCCCGGCTGACCGCGCGCGTTGAGCCGTGGGATCAGAGCCAGCCCCTCGTTATCCAACACAAACGCCAGTGCCGTGCCGATCGAGACGCCGCGTAATTCTGCATCGATCGCGTTTCCCTGATCCACGAGTTTCGCAGAAGCGGTGTCGCCGGTCAGCGGATGTTGCACGACGTCTGCGATCCGGTCTACGAAATCCGCAGGCTTCATTCCCTTGGTCGAGAAAGTCACCGGACGTGCCAAGTCGGCGCGCACGGCGTCGAATTGCTCCTTCGGCAATCCGAATTGGCCTCGCCCACCACTGGCCGCTCCCTCGGGGCCGTATTGCCGCAGCCTGGTGAACCAATCCCCCAGTCGTCCTCGCTCGGAGGTGCGGTAACGGCCACTGGGCAAGATCAGGTCGCCATTGCGGCTGACGATGCCCAAGACTTTGTAAACAGGACCGGTCGCGTTATTGGTCGGCGTGACCGACGGACCATCGGTGGCGCCGGCGGTGCGGGCCCGCAGGTTGTCGACCTTCATATCGCGCAAGATTTCGAACCACTGCTGCATCGCGGTGGGGGACGCATCGGATTCCGTGGCCAGGTCGACTTCGATCGTTGCGCGACGCGGTGGCTCGGCCCCTTGAGCGGTGGCCGCTACCAGCACGATCAGCATGTATGACAGGGGACGCATCGAAGAATTCCAAGCCCAACAATCGGCCACAACCGGGAGTATACCTTGTTCGCCACAGTCGGTTGAAACACAGTCGGTTGAATCACGGCCGCTTGAATCACAGTTGCTGTACGCGACGTGAATCCGGCGGAGGGAAATCTGTACGGTGCTGGGATACAATAGTCCGTCATGTGCTTGCTCGCCCTTTATTATCAGCAGGTTCCTCGCGCCCCGTTACTGGTGGCTGCGAATCGCGAGGAATTCTTCGATCGTCCGTTTTTGGCGCCACGCGTGATGGGGACGCACTGCCGTTACCTGGCCGGTATCGACCAGCGCGCTGGTGGAACCTGGTTGGGGGTCAACGACCGTGGGCTGCTGGTCGCGGTGACGAACCGTCCGAAGGCGGTACTGCCTATAAACCCTCGATCGCGCGGACTGCTCTGCAATGATCTTTTGGAACGAGAATCGTTCGCCGAGGCGGCCGCGCATCTGCGGCGCGAATTGACGTCCGGTCATTACGCGGGCGCGAATTTCGTCGTGGCTTCCGGCGAGCGCGGAGCGATCTTCGAAGCCGGCGACACGCTTTGCGAAACGCCTCTCGTGCCAGGCCTGCACCTGGTCACCAATGGGCCGGCCAACGATCCCGTTGACCCTCGGCAAGCGCTGGTTCGAGAGATGTTCGCCGTGGACCCGCCCCACGATGTGGCGTCGTTTCTGATAACGGCCGAGCGTGTCTGCCGGCAGGGGCCTGATGGCAAAGGACGCGCGGTGGTGATACGCCGGCCTGAACGGGGAACGGTTTCGTCGACACTCGTAGCGCTGACTGCTGTGCCTGACGATGCGGTGTACCAATTCGCGCCGGGCGTTCCAGACGTGACACCGTACGAGGATTATTCAGAAACGTTTCGCCGCTTGCTGAACGGTCGCGGCGATTAACGAAAAGGCAAAACCCACCTGCCGCGATCGCTCAGGCGGGTCCCCCTTCTTTCTCGTCCAGATTCTTGCGCCGACTGGGCTTGCCCAAAAGCCAGATCCCCATTCCGGTGCTGAGCACGACGATGAAATAGGGAAAGACGTAATTCGGTTCCGTGGCGTCCTGAGCGGCCATGATCCCGGCCCCGCCCTCTTTCTGGGCGAGCGCCGGCCGCGGAGCGATCGCGCCTATCAGGCAGGCACAGATCAGGAGAGTCCGTGGCAAGAATTTGAACGACATGCGCATCTCGGTTCCGTGGCAAAGCTGCGAACTACAGCAAGTCGTCGATCGGTTGGGCAAAGCGACGAAACTGCTCGACCGACATGGCGACCGTATCCCAGCGCGGAGAAATCTGCCGCGCGTAGACCGCGTAATACTCGAGCCGAATGGCCAGGAAGCCATACAGGGCTCCCTGGTGCTCGAACAGCTTCTCGCGCGGCAAGGGCGAGCGGTCACCATGAATATTGTAAGCAAACACAAATAGCGCCGCAAACCGGTCGCCGAACAGAGTTTCCCAGCGGGACAGGCTGGTCAGGTCGTCGCGCGTCGACCAGTTTTTCCAGTACTGCTTTTGCTCGCCGGAGGGAAATCGGCGCCCTTTTACGTCGACCAGCCAAGAGTTGCCCGAGGAGGATGAGACGATGAAATCGAGGCTCTTCAACGACGTATCCGCCATCAAGCTGCGGCGCCCTTCGTCGACGGCGACGTAGGGTACCTGCCGGGCCCGCAAGTACTCTTCGAAGGCGGCTTCGTAGTGGTTATCTCGATTCATCGTGCTAACACTTTAGGGAAGCAGTTCACGAACCGCGAGGAGTTCGTTAAAGCTGGTTATCCGCAGATGCACGCAGGTTTTTCGAAACGACGGCAGCGGAACACGAACCCACCGATCTCGATTCGAGATTTCATTCCTTTAATCTGCGTCTATCTGCGAAATCTGCGGACGAGTTCCCGCGCATTCTACAAGCGACGCTCACCGATCAATTGCCCGACGTTTCATTCGCCAGCAAGAGTCGCCGTAGTTCGGCGATCAGCTCGGCGGCGTCGTTAGCCAGTGAGGCTGTGGTCATGCCGCCCGTCGAGAGCAGCTTAACCTGGCAAACGTTCTCGGCCAATTCATTCTCACCCAGTACGAGTGCCACGCGAAAGCCGCGACGGTCAGCATATTTCAGTTGCTGGCCCAGCTTCTTGGCCTCGGGATAGAGCTCGACGCCGAAGTCGGCGCGACGCAATTTTGCGGCTAGCGCCAGATACTTGTCGAGCAGCTTGGCATCGAAGAGTGGGATGAAGATTTCGGCCGGGGTCGAAACCCGTGGAATCATCTCCAGTTCTTCCATGCCTGCTAGTAGGCGGTCGAGGCCCAAACTAGCGCCGACGCCTGGCAATTCCTGGCTGGTATATAGCTCGGCCAGGTTGTCGTACCGCCCGCCCGAGCAGACGCTGCCAAGTTTCGGCAAGCGGTCGAGGAACGTCTCGAAGACGACGCCCGTGTAGTAATCGAGTCCACGAGCAATCGACACGTCGAACTTCAGGCGATGCTCGGGCACACCAGCGGCCGTGGCCGCGGCGAGAAGCTCCGCCAGTCGATCGGCGCCGGCCTGGCCAATTTCACTCCCCGCCACTAGCGGGGCCAGAGCGGCCAGCACTTGATCGTTTGGTCCTTGCAGTTCGGCCATCTGCACGACTTGTCGCGCTTGGGCTTCCGTCGCACCGGCCGTGGCCGTGATCTCTTCGACTACTTTTTGCGGACCGATTTTCGCCAGCTTGTCGATCGCGCGCAGCACGGCGACCGATTGTTCAGTCAGGCCAGCCCGTTCGAGCAAGCCGCGCAGCACCTGCCGGTTGTTGATGTGAATCTTGAAATCTTCGAAGCCGATCTCCCGCAGCAGGTCGTGCATGACGAGCAGGGTTTCGATATCCGCGACGACGCTGTGCGTGCCGATAGTATCGAAATCGCACTGCATGAACTCGCGGTAGCGACCATGCTGCGTGTTCTCGCCGCGCCATACGGTGGCGATATGATAGCGCTTAAACGGCATGCCCAGCTCGCCGGCATGCTGCGCCACGAAGCGGGCCAGAGGCACCGTCAGGTCGAAGCGCATGCCGACCCACCGCTCGCCCGGATCCTGAAAGCGATAAAGCTGCTTGTCGGTTTCGTCGCTCCCCTTGCCCGTCAGGATTTCCAGGTACTCAAGCGCCGGCGTATCGATCGGGCTGAACCCGTATGACCGGTACACGCGTCGTGCAACCTCGATGATCCGCTCGCGCGGGATCATCGTTGCGGGCAAGTAGTCGCGAAACCCCTTCAGCGTGCGCGGTTCGATGCGTGTCGGACGGTTCAAAGCAGATTGATCCTGGCGGGGCCGAACTCGAAGCCGGTCTACGATCAGCCGGCGCGGGCACGACAAACAATCATTGATAAACGGCACCGACCAAGCGCTGGCAGGTTCGATCAGCCGATGATCGGCAACAGCGTCGGCCGGCGGCTACGGAAGCTATGCCCCTTCTCGCGAGGCAGCACGGCGTCGACGTATTCTTCGACCTGTTCGGGCGTTTCGAAGTACTTCTCGTACACCCAGTCGTCTTCGTATTCGCAATTGTCGGTCGTGTAATCGCGGCAGATCTGCGGCCGCGTCTCGTAAATGCCGCAACGATTATCAGGGCGCAAGTGCCGGCACTGAGAGTAAATCAACAGGTACCAACTGCCGTCTTCGACGAATACCGTCGCGTCGTTGTGCAACAGGTACCAACGGATGTAATCGAAATCTTGCTGCGTCTCGGGGGCGTCGATCGGCGCTGCCAGGTACTTGCAGCACTTGGCCGGGCAATGGTCACAAAGGCATTCCCCTGCCGGCAGTTCTTCGCGGCGAATCTTGCGCTTGGCGATCGTTTCCATTCGCGGGCCTTGGTGGGTTCTCGACCGGGTGAAAAAAACGCCGGTTCAGACCCCGCCAATCGAGTACGCGCCAGGGCCACCGGCCAGCGCGTTTAGAGTAACAAAACCGGTCCGAACCGGCTAGGAGATCCGCGCGGCCCCTGGCGGTCGAAAGCGCGACGCGCGGCAGGCGAGTCAGCCCGCGCTGGTCCCCGAGGCTTTTCCGGCCGAGCTTTAGTCGACCGCGATATCGGCCGGCGTGTCACCCAGCGAGGCGCCGTCGAGCAGGCGCTGATTCGGCCCGATGCAATTGTGCGCCAGGCCCACTGCCTTGAGCAGGCAAATCGTCAGGTACGTGACGTCCACTTCCCACCAGCGATGGCCGTGCGCGGCGCTGCGTTGGTCGGCGTGATGGTTGTTATGCCATCCTTCGCCGTTCGAGATCAGTGCCACGAGCCAGTTGTTGCGGCTGTTTTCGCCCGTCTCGTAGGTCCGGTAACCCCAAAGGTGCGTCAACGAATTCACGCTCCAGGTGATGTGCCAGACGGCCACGGTGCGGACGAACACGCCCCACACCAGCACGCTCGCGCCAAATTGCGTCGCCGCCGCGAGACTACCGGTCGTTGCCCATCCTATGGTGCAACCGGCCAGGTAGAACAGTCCGGCCTGTATCAGGTTGACCCACAGCCAGAAAAAGTTGCGCTCGAACCGCATGTAGAACGGATCTCGCAATATGTCGCGGGCATAGCGATCGCAGGCACCCGCCGATTTCGTCGCGTGATTCTCGATAAACAGCCAGCCCATGTGCCCCCACAGGAAATTCACCAGCGGAGAATGCGGATCAGGCTGATCGTCCGAGTGCTGGTGGTGAATGCGATGCGCGATCACCCACCGTGTCGGCGAATCCTGTAAGCAGCAGACTCCGAGTACCGAGAACGCATGCTCGAGCCACTTGGGGCATTCGAAGCTGCGATGCGTCAGCAACCGGTGAAAGCAGAGATTGATTCCCAACGTTCCAAACACATACAAGCCGGCGAATGCCAGTGCTACGCCCGTCCAACTGAAAAACCAGGGCGAAAGGGCCAGCAGGGCCAATGCGTGATATGAGCCGACCCCCACGACATAGGTCCACACAACATGATTTCCGGCCGCCGTCGTCGGACGCGCGAGCGCGATGGTCTGGGGTGCTGGCAATGTCGACGCAGGTGGCACCGTCGACGTGGGTGGCAGCGTGCGTGGGCGGGCCACGGTCGTAGCGACACTGGGCATAGAATTCTGCGGGGCGGAGGGGCGTGTGGAATCACCAGACGAAAAATGAGGCCGCATGAATGTATCACCTAGGCAAAACGGGGGCCATGTCAACTTTGCAATAGCAAAATGCCAGAGTCCAACGTGCGCGGGCGACTCGACAACGCATCGCGGGCGTGCATTTCATCGCCACGCGTTCGTCCAGCTCTCTTGCTAGCGTGGAATCGACGTGTTTGTTACGGGGATTTCGGGCAGGATCGTTTTTGGGCGGGGAACATAAGCGGCCGGACCGGCATCGCGTCGAACGATGGCGTTGATCTCCGTCGGTCTTCGCTGCCAGCAATGGCCTTGCGTAAATGGACGTCGCGGCCCATTGTCAAACTTCGCTTGCAGCGGACGTCGCCTGGCGACTATCGTGTTGCGACGATTCTTCGCGCGAGCAACCACGAAACGTGAGGTCTAAGGATGGACCGAGACATGTCGCCGGCGCCTGCTTCATCGCGCCAGCCTCAAGACAAGCCAGCCGTAGTCAACCGCCGCCTGCGGATCGATCGCGCACATGCCCCCGTGCCACGGCCGATATGGCTATTCTCGACGCCCGGCTCGCGCGGCTCCAACTAATCGCTACACGCGGAAGAGATTGCCTGCTGGCGATCCCCTAGGGATTGGCGGACCGTTACATCTTGCCACCGCCAGCGCGCGAGGGATTGAGCCCGGGCGAATGAGCATCAAGCGGTCCGGCGTTCAATCATTCCGTCAGCGCCCCCGGGCGGGCCGATTCTTCCGGCACCTGCCACCAGTCGCCCCTGGCCGGACCGGGTGCTAAGCTTGCGTGCCCCTTTGGCCACGCCCCCGGTCCTGAATTTGCGCGGCATAGAACGCACTTGCCCGCGCCCTTCGGACGGATCCCTCCAGCCTTTGATCGCTTTCCGCTTATGCAGGTACATATCACCGCCGTCGGTCCCGACAATTGCGGCCTGGCCGACCCCATCGTGCATTACGTCACCGGTCAGGGTGCAAACATCGCCGAGATCCAGATGTACGATCACGACGAAGAACGCGTCTTCGCCATGCTCTTGCGTTTGGAATTGGCCGCCGACCGGCTGTCAGCATTGCGCGAGGCGATGCAGGAAATCGGGTCTCGCACCGGGCTTTCGATTCGCGTCTGGTCCCCTGAGGAGCGTGCCGGCCGGCCGCGGCTGGCAATCTGCACGACATTACGGCACGAGCCGGCCCTGGCCCTGCTGCGCGCGGTGCGCGATGGCCGGATCAAGGCCGACGCGGCGCTCATGCTGGGCAACCGGCCGAACTGCCGCTCGCTGGCGGAACAGTTCGGCATTGACTGGCATCAGATCGGGGACGAGAAGGGCGCCGCCGACGACGAGCGGATGGTTGGCTTGTGCGATGAATACGGGATCGATTACCTGGTCCTGGCCCGTTATATGCGAGTGCTGCCGCCGTCGAGCTGTTGGAAGTATGCCGGCGGCCGCATTATCAACCTGCACCACGGTCTGCTGCCGAGCTTTCCAGGCATCCGCCCGTATCACGAGGCGTATGCCAGCCGCATGCTGACCTACGGAGCGACGTGCCACTTCATCGTGCCTGACCTGGACGCCGGCAACCAGATCATCCATCAATCGACCTTCACGGTGCCGCCGGGCATGCCGCTGGACGACATCATCCGCGTCGGGCAGGAAGATAACGAGCCGAACTGCCTGGTAGAAGGAGTGCGCCGCGTCGTCGATCGCGAAGTGCGGTTGCACTTTCATCGCGTCGTGGCCTCGAAGTAAGACGCGCTGGGCAGGTCAGTATTACTTCGCCACGCGATGGGCACTATTGAGATGGGCCCTACTTCGCGGTCATTCGTTCCCAGAGCAGCCGATAGTACTTCATCACACGCACTGGGTCGGCCGTCTTGTCCCCTTCTTCGACCAAGGTCCAGCCGGTGAAGTTGGCGCCGTTCAGCAGGCCGAACAGCTGCTGCCAGGGATAGGTGCTGATGAGATCGTGAATGTGGATCGTGCCGAGGCGATCCTTCACGAGATTGAAGTTATCGACCAGCCCCGCGCCCGATAGATCGGTTTGATTGCAATTCCAGCAGACGACCGCCCCGGGATGCGTGGCGGCGTCCATGATCGCTTTTACGCGCGGCAGCTCGTCCGTGCCGCGGCCATGCACTTCGAGTCTGATGACTTGCCCATATCCTTCGCCGAAGGCGGCCAGTTCGGCCAGCGAGCGGCCGATCTGTTCGAGCGTCTGGGCGACGGGGACTTCTTTCGGAAGACCGTTCGGGCGGACCTTGATGCCCGTGCCACCGCAATCGTGACTGAGCTTGATGAACGACTTCGCTTCTTCGATTTGCTTCTTCAGCTCGGCAGCGTCGGGTGAGTGAAAATCGCAGGTCGTGCCGAGCCCGACGAGTTCGACGCCGCTGTCGGTGAATTGCTTATTCACTTCGCGCCGCTGGTCAGCCGAGAGCGCCGGCTCGACGCCATGCTTGTGGGTCGTCCGCAGCTCGACGCCGCGAAAACCGGTCAACTGGCAATTCTTGATCAGCGTGGGGAGGTCCCATTCCGCGCCCCACATGTAAGTGACAAGTCCCAGTTGCATCGCGAAATCTCCTGATCGGGGGCGCGCTGCCGAGAAGTGCGAGGTACAAGCCGCTCGCATCGGCGGGTCTATGATAGCACGCGCTGCGCGAACAGTGTCGCAGCCAAAACGCGCGCAGAACAGACAGGCGGGAGAAATCGATCCAACGACCGGGCTTAGGCCAGCAGCTTGGCGACACTTTCCATCAGCCGATCCATGGCGAACGGCTTGCGGATATAGTCGTCGACCCCCAACATCTCGGCGTAAGCCTTGTGCCGGCTGCCTTCGTTGGCCGTGATCATGATGACCCGCATCGGCACGGGACGCGTGCGGCGCAGCTTCTCCAGCACCAGAAAGCCGCTGCGCTTGGGCATCATCATGTCCAGAATCAACAGATCGGGATCCTCGCGCTCGGCCATCGCCAACCCCTGGTTGCCGTCGCGCGCGACCAAGATCTTATAGCCGCGGGCTTCGAGCGCCAGGCGGATCGATTCCACGATTTCGGCATCGTCGTCGACGATCAGGATCCGCTTCGCCGCTGTTTTATCCGCTGCTTCTGTTGCCATGTGCTCTTGCCTTGGTAAGCCGACGGCGAGCCTCGCATAGAAAGGGCCGCCGGCGCATGCATTGATTTCCGTATCGCGAACCACCACAAGTAGCCGAGATTCCGGCGCATTGCAAGCGAGCGAGTTAGCGCGCTAGCAATTCCGCCGCACAATCGCCGTGGAAAACTCACTGTGCGAACGGAGGTAAACGTTTCTGTCCACTGTGCGGAAGCTTGCCGGTGCGGAACGCGGGGTCTAACATCGGGCAACCTGCCACCGACGCCACGCGTCTCTCTCGGTCCTTCGCATTCCGCGCCCCGCATTTTTTGCTCGGAGCTGTCGCATGAGATTCTCGATCGCACACCTCTCGTTCATGGCTGCCATCGTCGCGTTGGCGGCGCCGTCCGCGGATGTTTTGGCGACTGATCCTGTTGCCTGGAAAGCCGGCGTGGCCAAAACGGTCATCACGCCCGAGCGCCCCATGTGGATGAGCGGCTATTCGAGCCGTGACCACGCCGCCGAGGGGAAGCTGCACGACCTGTGGGCCAAGGCACTGGTGCTGGAAGATGCGACCGGAGGGCGCGCGGTGTTGGTAACGCTCGACCTGGTCGGCATCGATCGAGTGTTGTCGCTGGCGATCCGTGGTGAATTGGAAACGAAGTACGGATTAAAAAAATCGCAAGTCGCGATCAATTGCTCGCACACCCACACCGGACCGGTGGTAGGACACAACCTGCGCGCCATGTATTTCCTGGACGAGCAACAATCCCGGCTGATCGACGAGTACACCGCGGGTCTGCAAGCCAAGGTGATCGCGGTGGTCGGCGAGGCGATCAAGAATCTCGCCCCGGCAACGCTCGCGTGGGCGGATGGCAACGCGACCTTTGCCGTCAACCGGCGGACGAATCTCGAGCCTGAGGTGCCAAAACTGGCAGCCGAAGGGAAACTGAAAGGGCCGGTGGATCACGATGTGCCGGTGCTGGCTGTGAAAGACATGGCGGGAAAATTGAAGACCGTCGTCTTTGGCTACGCCTGTCACGCCACGGCCCTGTCGTTCTATCAGTGGACCGGAGATTGGCCGGGCTTTGCGCAAATTGATCTTGAGCGCGAACACCCCGGTACGGTCGCCATGTTCTGGGCCGGCTGTGGGGCGGATCAAAACCCGCTGCCGCGCCGCACCGTGGAGCTGGCCGAAAAATATGGCCAGAAGATGAGTGATGCGGTCGATCAGGTGCTGGCCGGTGAACTCACTCCCGTCGCTGGCCGGTTGCACACCTCGTATGACGAGATCGACCTGCCGTTCGCGACATTACCTACGAACGAGGAGTTGAAAACGCAGGCGGCATCGTCGGACAAGTACCAGGCGGCGCGTGCCAAGCTATTACTGGCGCAGATCGACGGCGGTCAGCCGCTGAGTCCGACGTATCCCTATCCGATCGAGGTTTGGCGCCTGGGGGACGGTCCCGTGATGATCACGTTAGGGGGCGAAGTCGTTGTCGACTATGCGCTGCGACTCAAGGCAGAATTGCCCAACGAGCGCGTGTGGGTCGCTGGCTATACGAATGACGTGATGGCCTACATCCCTTCGCGCCGGGTGCTCACCGAAGGGGGTTACGAGGGCGCGAGCGCGATGATCTTCTACGGCCTACCGACCTCCTGGGCCCCCGAGGTCGAAGAGTCCATTATCCGCGAAGTGCGCAAGCAGGTGGCGACTAAGCCGTAGGGATCGATCGCAGCGGAAACCGCGCGCGTCGTGCTACTCCTTGGCCCGCTCCAGGTATTCGCCCGTGCGGGTGTCGATCTTGATGAACGAGTCCTGCTCGACGAAGGCGGGGACCAGAATCTCGGCGCCGGTTTCCAGCTTCACCGGCTTCGTCAAGTTCGTGGCCGTGTTACCGCGGACGGCCGGCTCGGCGTATTCGACTTTCAGCACGACGTGGTTCGGGGGCGTGACGGTGATGGGATTATTGTTGAACAACACCATCCGGCAAATCATCCCTTCCTTGATCCACTTCCACGTGTCATCGACCTGAGCGGCGGTCAACTCATACTGCTCGTACGTGGTGTTGTCCATGAAGACGAAATTCTCACCCTGACGGTAAAGATACTGACCGTCGATCTCGGTGACGTCGGCCGCCTCGAGCGAATCGCCCCCCTTGTAGGTGCGCTCGAGCATCGAGTTGCGGACCAGGTTCTTCATCTTGCACTTGTACAGGGCGTTTCCCTTGCCCGGCTTGACGAAGTTGCATTCGACCATGATGTAGGGATCGCCGTCGATCTGGATCTTCAGGCCCTTCTTGAAGTCGCTGGTGGAATAGCTGGCCACGGTGAATCGTCCTGTCTTGTCGCGAATGGGTGGGGGGGTATGCTACGATTGCCTGGGCGAGGAAAGCTCCCCCGAGCAGGCTTGGTTCATAAAAGGTAAACGACCATTTTAGCGATCCAGACCGATTCTGTCCGCCCCAACTCCCCCCCGGCCGAGCCATGTTGGCGGCGCGAGCTGCGGCAGGCGGTACGCGACCCGCACGAGCTGGTGCGGTTACTCGACTTACCAGCCGATTTCGCCGCGCAAGCCCTGGCCGCGGCGGGCGATTTTCCCTTGTTCGTGCCGCGCGAGTTCCTGTCGCGCATCCGGCCGGGTGATCCCCACGACCCACTCTTGCGCCAGGTTTTGCCGGTGCTGGCTGAGCAGGAAATCGTGCCGGGCTTCTCGACCGATCCGGTCGATGATCGAGCGGCTCAAAGAACGCCGGGCTTGTTACAAAAATATCCAGGCCGGGCCTTGTTGATCACGACCGGCGCCTGTGCTGTGCATTGCCGTTACTGCTTTCGTCGGCACTTTCCTTATCAGGAAGCGCCCAAATCGCTATCGGCGTGGGAGCCGGCCTTCCGCGCGATCGAAGAAGATTCCTCCCTGCACGAGGTGCTGCTCTCTGGCGGCGATCCGCTGGTGATGGTCGACGATTTTCTGGCGCGCCTGGCCGAGCGGTTGGCCGCAATCCCGCATCTGCGGCGGCTGCGCATTCACACCCGACTGCCGATCATGATTCCCGGCCGCGTGTGCAGCGAGTTGTTGAACTGGCTCACCGGCACCCGCCTGACGCCAATCGTCGTCGTACATGCAAACCACTCCGCAGAGCTGGACGACGCCGTGGCCGCTGCCTTTGGGCAGCTTGTTGACGCGGGCATTGTCGTATTGAACCAGGCCGTGCTACTGCGCGGCGTCAATGATTCAGTCGAGGCGCTGGCCGCGTTGTGCGAGCGACTCGTTGATCTGCGCGTGATGCCTTACTACTTGCACCAACTCGATCCGGTGGCCGGCGGCGCGCATTTCGAGGTTCCTGTGTCGCGTGGACGTGAATTGATGGCACAGCTCACAGCGCGCCTGCCGGGTTATGCAGTTCCGCGCTATGTCCGCGAGCTGCCTGGGGAATCAAGCAAAACTGCCATCGCGTAGCGCAAGCGCCGAGTACACCATGAGCTTTCTGAAGGCGCGACGCGCCGATCCACTCGATGCCGAGCATACGCCGGCGGCGATCCGGCGCCGCTTGCGATCCGCGACCGAGCACAGCTATCTGCGCGACTTTGTCCTGGGCGCCATGGACGGTACCGTGACGACGTTCGCCGTGGTTGCGGGTGTTGCCGGAGCGGGGCTGCCCAGTGGCGTGGCGATCGTGCTGGGAGTTGCCAACTTGTTGGCCGATGGTTTCAGCATGGCGGCCGGCAACTACTTGAGCACCAAAACAGATCGCCAGCTTGTCGATCGCGCGCGGCGCATCGAGGAGATGCACGTCGAGCAGGTGCCCGACGGCGAGCGCGAAGAGGTACGCCAAATTTTCGCCGCCAAGGGTTTCGAAGGACGCATCCTTGACGAAATCGTTTCGGTGATCACGACCGATCGGCAGCGATGGGTCGATACGATGCTGACCGAAGAATTGGGGCTACGGCTCGAGTCACCGAGCGCGCTGCGCGCGGCGGCGTCGACCTTTGTCTCGTTTGTCGTCGTGGGGTTGACGCCGCTGTTGCCATTTTTATTGGGTATCGGCGGCAGCCCCGCGGCCATCTTCGGCACAAGCGCCGCGGCGACCGGCGTGGCGTTTCTGGGCGTAGGCATCGCGCGCGGACTGGTCCTTGACGAACCGGTCGTTCGCGCCGGGTTCGAGACGCTGGTCATCGGCGGCGTAACGGCCGCGCTGAGCTATGCGGTGGGCGTAGCGCTGCAAAGTGTGGGTGCGGCCTAAGCGGCCGGGAATTCGCATGACACGCATTGCCTGGCTTACGGACCTGCACCTGAACTTTTTGTCGGGCGACGCCGTCGACGGGTATCTGACGCGCGTCGCGGCGGTCCGCGCCGATGCGGTTCTGATTAGCGGCGACATCGCCGAATCGCAAAATCTCGTGGATTATCTCGAGTGGATTGCTGGCCGGTTGCGCGGCCCGATTTATTTCGTGCTCGGCAACCACGATTTTTACCACGGCTCGATCGCGGGAGTACGGGCTGCGGTGACGGACCTTTGCCGGCGCGAGCCACGACTGGTCTGGCTCAGCAGCGCGGATCCGATTCCCCTGGCGCCCGATACGGGACTCGTTGGCCACGACGGTTGGGCCGACGCGCGACTGGGGGACTATGAGCGGTCGCTCGTGATGATGAACGATTACCGACTGATCGCGGAATTCGCTTCGATGAGCAAGGAAGCCCGCTGGCCGCTACTAATGGCCGAGGCAGATGCCGCAGCTGCTCATATTCGCGACGTCCTGCCGACGGCGCTCGAGCGATTTACCCGCGTCGTGTTGGTAACGCACGTACCACCATTTCGTGAGTCGTGTTGGCACCAGGGGGAAATCTCGAACGACGAATGGCTGCCGCATTTCACGTCGCAGGCGATGGGGGACGCGTTGTTGTTAGTCATGCGCGATTTCCCGGCGCGCGAACTGATCGTCCTATGCGGCCACACGCATGGGCGAGGCGAAGCCCGGCCGGCGCCGAATATTCGCGTGCTGACCGGCGGTGCCGAGTACGGATCGCCGTCGATCGAGCGCGTGTTCGAAGTCGATGACCGCGGGAAGTTCACCGAGAGTGAGCCCGCACGATGAGTGAAAACCGCGAAGATTGGCGCCCGACAGCGAACTGGGAGATATTGCGCCGTCGCGCGGCTCTGTTGGCCCGCCTGCGCGAGTTCTTTGCAAAGAACGGATTTCTCGAAGTCGAGACGCCGATTCTGTCGGCCGATACGGTTGTGGATCGTTTTCTTGATCCCTTTTGTGTTCCTGTCGCAGGGGATGCCGACGGGCGGGCGATTAAGAAGTATTGGCTGCAGACGTCCCCAGAGTTCGGCATGAAGCGACTGCTGGCCGCCGGGGGCGAGGCGATCTATCAGGTGACGCGTGCCTTTCGCCGTGAGGAAATCGGGGATCGGCATAATTCCGAGTTCACGATCGTCGAATGGTATCGCCGCGGAGACTCAATGCACGTGGGCATGCAATTCCTGGATGATCTTTGCCACGCGATGCTCGACACGCCGCCGGCGGAATTGCTGACTTATCAAGCGGCGTTCGAAAAGTTTGTCGGCATCGATCCGCATGCGGCGACCCCGGACGAACTGCGCGCAGCCGTTCGGCAGCAGGGAATCTCGGCGCCGGAAAGTCTTGACGCGACCGATCGTGATGCGTGGCTCGATCTGCTATTGGTTTCACTTGTGGAACCACGATTAGGTTTTGAGACGCCCGTGATTCTGCACGACTATCCGCCGACGCAGGCGGCACTGGCGATCGTGCGACCCGGCCCGCCGGCGGTGGCCGAACGCTTTGAGCTTTACGTGCGTGGCGTGGAGTTGGCGAACGGTTATCACGAGTTGCTCGATCCGGCCGTGCTGCGCGCACGGAATCGTGAGAACAACGAAAACCGCGCCGCCGATGGCAAACCGACACTGCCCGAGGAAAGCCGGCTACTAGCGGCGATGGATTATGGTCTGCCCGCAGCCTGCGGCGTGGCGCTCGGTTTCGATCGCGTCATGATGCTGGCGACGGGCGCACGCACGATTGCAGAGGTGATCGCCTTTCCGTTTGATCGGGCGTAGCAGGCGACACGCCGGTACCGCGATCCTCGGAAAGAAAGTCAATCGATTACAGCAGGCCGGGAATCGGCGCGGCCGTGGCGGCTTGCACCACTTCGTTCGGCATGCCGCGCACGAGTCGTAGTTCGGCCGGATCGACGAGCCGCTCGAGAATCGTGGCCACGAGGTTCGGAATCTTGATCGGTTCGGTCAGCGGCTGACTGCCGTCGCGGGTCGACTGCCCGATCACTTGTCCCATCCGCAATCCGCCACCGGCCAGTAGTAGCGGGGCCAGGTTGCCCCAGTGGTCGCGGCCGCCGTGGGCGTTCAGCCTGGGCGTGCGCCCCATTTCACCGCAACAGACCAGCAGAATGCGGTCGCTGAGCCCACGCTGGTGAAGATCCTCGACGAGCGCGGACACGGCGTGATCGAGTGGCGGGCCCATGTAACGCATTCCTTCGGCGCAATGGGCGTTGTTGACGTCGGCGTGCATGTCCCATACGAAATTGGTGGTCACCGTGACAAAACCGGCCCCCGCCTCGCACAGCCGACGCGCCAGTAGCAGCAGCTTGCCCAGCGACTTGGCATTGTCGCAGTAGTGTTCGTAATTCTTCCACTTGCGATCGATCTGGTCGGGCTGGACCAACGGGGCTGTGTCGTATCGTTCGATGACGCGAGGTTCTTCGCGCGCCAGGTCAAAAGCTTTCGACACCCCGTTGAGCACGCTGCTGAAGGCCTGCTCGCGCAGCTTGTCGAGCGAGCCGGCCTGGCCAGTCGCGTCGAACAGCCAGCGAACGCGATCAAGTTCGCCAAGCAATGCCCGGCGGTCATCGAGTCGATCGATGGACAAGTTGAGCTGCATGTCGCGCTGCAGATCGCCGCCGGCGCCGGGGACGAACGGGGCGCAGCCGGAACCGAGGGCGCCCGTCGAATCGAAGCGCCCGAATTGCGTCTGCTCGGGACCGGCACTTGTATTGACGGCACGCGGGAACAAGAGCGCCGTGCGCGGCATGCCGCTCGTGGGGTCGGTAGCACCAGCGACGCGGGCATAGTAAGAGCTGAGATTCGCGCCTCCAGTGTGCCGGCTGACGATCGGTTTGATGTCGTGACGTGCGTCGCCGGTTGTGAACGAGCGCACGATCGTCAGGCGATCGGCGAGCTGCGCGAGCTTCGGGAACGACGAGCCGAACGTCAGACCGGGGATCGCGGTCGGAATCTCGCCCGTCGTCGAACGGATCTCGGCCGGCGCGGACATCTTGGGGTCGAACGTTTCGAACTGGCTCGGTCCGCCGTGCAAGAACAGAAAGATGACCGACCGGCCCGTGAGCAAGCGTTGCGGGTCAGCCGCGGCATGCGCTAACAAGCCAGGCAGCGATAATCCGCCGAGTGACAATGCGCCCGCGCGCAAGAATCCGCGGCGAGCAAGTCGTCCGGCGCTATCGGCAAATGTTAACATCGCACCACGCGCAGTCGGGGGCGAGAGGTCGCGCCGCTTTTGTGGGCGTGCAGCGCGGGCAGGAAACAGCCCTTAGAGATAACACGACCGGCGGACGAATTCAAATTCGCCGGCCCGGTGGCGGTTGCCAATCTCGCGTCTTAACGTGGCGATTTGCTGCGAAACTGCGAAACGTGCTGCACCCGCGCGAGCAACTTCAGGTCCCCCTCGCGAGCACGCTCGACGAAGCCCGGGCAATTGGGCGAGTCCGCGGCCGTGACGATCCAACCGGCTTCTGGGGGCACAGCCGTATCCGCGCCGCGCAATTCGGCACACCACCGGTCGGTGGCGACCATTTCCAACTCGCGAATGCCGAAGGGGGCGTTCCAGCAAACCGAGGGGCGCGTGTCACGGTTCATGATCGAGGCGAATGAATCGATCGTCCGCCACTCGTCGTTGAGCCGCGCCAGCCGCAACGTGGAATGGGTGCTGTAGCCGAAGGCCACGAGCAGGTGCGCCACGACCAAGGCTGTCAGGATCTGCGTGCGGTGCCGCGTTTGATACCACACGAACCACCACAAGCAGGCGACCAGCACTGGCAGCAGCGGCAACAGGTAGCGCGTTCCCTGGTCTGAAGGATAGACGATGTACAACGCCAGATAACACGGCAACATGAACAACAAGGTATTGCCGCTTTCGCCCGCCACGTTCCACCACGCCCAAGCCATCGTGAAAAAGAGCGGGATGTAGATCAGCATGTTGGCGTTCAGCCACGTGAACGGCTTGGCATACGACTTGTTCATGCCGGGGACGAGTAGCCGACCGACTTCGCTCGCGCGCACGCGAACTCCTTCCAGCAATTGCACCGGCAGCGGCATATCGTCTGCTCGAAATTCGTGCAAATAGGTGGGATCGCCACGGACGCCGGTCGCGGCCGCGTTCCGCGCTTCGTAGACCAACAGCGCCATGATTGCCACCGCCGCAGGCGTTCCGATCGCGAACATGGTCCCGATCGCGCGCCGCCAGGACATCTCGCCGCGGCGCAACTTGAGGAAGACGACGACCGCATATCCGGTCAAAACCAAAATGCCCACCGGCCGGATCATACTTAATGCCACGGTCAGCGCAGCAATTAAAAGCGACCAGTACGCGGCGCCGCGCGGCGTTTTCTCTTCGGACAATCGATCCATGGCATTGGCCGTCCACACCAACAAGGCCATGAAGGGCATCTCGCTGATCGTCGTGCGGGCGTGGATCCAGAGGCTGACATTCGACATCGTCAGCGCCGTGATCCAGAGCTCGCTGCCAGCCATCCAGCGCTGCGCCCAACGATAGACTTCCAACATGAATGCCACGGCCCATAGCCACTGCAAAACCTGCAGGAGCAAGAACGGGCGATCGCCGAACCAGAAGGCAGGGCTGATCAAGAGCGGATAGCCGGGGGCGTAGTGCAACTTGGGCGAGCCCATGTTTTCGACCGGGCCGCCATGCGCAATACTGCGCGCGATCGACAGATAGCCAGCGCCATCAGGCGTGGGTGCCCAGAACGGGACAATCTGCGTTGCCAATAACGCGGCGAACAGACTCATCACGACTGCCGGCCGTCGCAGGGCACGAATTACGGTCTCTAGCCACACATGCATCGGTCACCAGAATGAGTGCAAGCGATTCGTCTGCCTCGCGCCGGGGACAGCGATCGCGCCTTCGCAGATGTATTTGCCGGGCGGGGATCGTAGCCCACACCCCCATCCAGGTAAAGATCAGGGAAACCTGCCCCCCTGACTTCTGTCTCGGCAAACTGTCTCGGCGCCTTTTCGCCGAGTTTGTAGTCGTCGCGCCAGCACGAATTTCGACGCCATTTAACGAACCTTTCGCCGTGAAATCGCCTCGCTAGCCCAGGTGAGTCGACGTTGACTCAAGTCCTGTATTGGGCGATACTTGCTGGGTGGATTCTGGCCTTTTGGGCGGCACGGAACTGCGGCCGGAACCTCTTTTCTCGCAGTGACTTAGGCGACTTTCCCCATGGCCACCGCTGAACGCTTAGACTTGCGCACCTACACGCTCGACGTGGCCCGTCGCGCGCTCGCGGCCAGCCAGCAACTGGCGGTGGTCTCGGGCGAGGCCAAGCAGCTATGGCTGCGACGTGCGGCCGAGCTACTGCGAACGCGCGGCAAGACGTTGGCCGCGGCGAACGCCTTGGACCTGGCAGCGGCTCCCAGCTTTGGTTTGAGCCCGGCCCAGGTCGACCGGTTAAAGCTGTCGCCAAAGACGATCGAATCGATGGCCGTGGGTCTTGAGGAAGTTGCGGCGCTGCCGGAACCGATTGGCGAAGTGATCGAGTCGAGCATTCGTCCGAATGGTTTGGAAGTTCTCAAGGTGCGCGTGCCGCTAGGCGTCGTGTTCTTTATTTACGAATCGCGCCCCAACGTCACTGCCGACGCGGCAGCGATTTGCGTGAAGAGCGGCAACGCCGTGATCCTGCGCGGCGGTAAAGAGGCCGCGAATTCGAACCGCGCGATCGCCAACCTGTTGAGCGAAGCGGCCGCCGACGTTGGGTTGCCGGCCGATGCCGTGCAACTCGTTTCGACCACGGATCGAGAAGCCGTGGGACACTTTCTGGCGCTTGATGAATACATCAGCGTTGCCATCCCGCGCGGCGGCGAAGGGCTGATTCGTCGCGTCGTGGCCGATGCCAAGATGCCCGTAATCAAGCATTTTACGGGCAATTGCCATTTATATGTCGATGCCTCGGCCGATCTGGAGATGGCCGAGCGAATCTTGATCAATGGCAAGTGTCAGCGGATGGGAGTGTGCAACGCGCTGGAATCACTATTGGTACATGCGGGCGTTGCCGAAAAGTTCTTGCCCGCCGCTGCTCAGCAGTTGACCGCGCACGGAATCGAGATTCGCGGCGACGAGCGCACGCGTGATCGGATTGCTAGTGCCAGCGAGGCAACCCCGGCCGACTATGCGGCGGAATATCTCGGCCCGATCATTTCGGTTTGTGTCGTCGACACTTTGGACGAGGCGATCGAGCACATCAATCGTTACGGCTCGAAGCATACCGACGCGATCGTAACGCGCGAGCTGGACGCGGCCCGGCGCTTCACCGCGGCGGTCGATAGCGCGGCCGTGATGGTGAACGCCAGCACGCGATTTAACGACGGGTTCCAATTCGGGCTGGGGGCCGAGATCGGCATCAGCACCGACAAATTGCACGCCCGCGGTCCGTGCGGCGTGAAAGAATTGACCAGCTACAAATACGTCGTGTTCGGCAGCGGCCAGGTCAGGGAATGACCCGCGCGTCGCACCGCAAGTCGTAGCGCTTCGCAGCGCTAACCACCACGGTTTCAAGGAGTGAACGAAGTGGGTGGGGAGAATCTCAGCCAGGCGGAAGTCGCAAGCCTGTTGGGCAGTGTTCAGCCTTCGGCAGGTAGGGTCGCGCCTCCGGCGGGCCAAGCGGCGGCATTGCGGCGCGGCGATAGCGCAGGCAGGTCCCCGGCGTCGCTCGATTTTCATTATGCCGAGCGGATCGGTCCGGCCGTATTACGTGCGCTCGAATCGTTGCACGCACCCGTGGCTCGCGATTTTTCCGCGGCGCTTTCGGTGCTGGTTCGCAGTGCCGTGAAGATGCATATCACGCGCGTCGATCAGGTAACCTGCGCCGAGTTCATACGCCGTCTGGAGAAGCCGACCTGTTTCGGCGTGATCAGGGCGGACGAATTCGGGGCGAACGTGGGGCTGGAAATCAGCCCGCGTGTCATGTTTCCGATCATCGATCGATTGCTGGGAGGCGGCCATGATGCATCGCCACCGCCCGATCGCCCGCTGACGGATATCGAGCGACGGCTCGCATCGCGCGTCATTACACCGTGGAATGACGCGCTATCACGCGGCTGGCGCGACGTAGCGCCTCTGACGTTTGAATTGTCCAAGATCGAGACTCAACCAACCGTAACGACGATCGCCGCCGCCAGCGAACTGGTCGTCGTGGTGGAATGCGAATTGACGATCGCCGACGCGACCGGCCCCGTGCGATTTTGCATTCCTTCGAGATCGTTGGAGAAATGGCGCGATCGATTGCTGGGAAACCCCGCCGGCGCTCCGCTCGCCGGACCTTCGCATGCCGCGCCGTCGATGTCAGGCTCGTGCATGCCCGGCACCGTGGAATTGGTCGCCGAGTTGGCAACCGTTCGAGTCACGGCCCGCGAGCTGGCGGACTTGCGCGTGGGGGACATCATCACGACCGACACCGGTGTACAAAGTCCGCTGGTGGTTTCGGTCGACGGTATCCCGCGATTTCACGCCCGGCCAGGAGCCTTCAAAGGGCGCCGTGCCCTGTGCATCGAAGAGCGCCTCGATGCGCCGAACTCCCTGTCGTAGCGGCTGCCGCGTTAGCGCGCGACGTCGTCGCCGTCTTTGGCTTTGATGACCTTCACGTTCGTTGATAAGAAATAGGGCTGCGCGTCGGCGTCGAAAACCGCTTCGCCGAAGATCGCCGCGTAGCCACTCTTCGGCCGGGGCAATTCGTAGCGATAGGCGCCGTCGACCTCGGTCGTGGGTTGGCTTGCCCATTTCGAGTCGCGGAAATCGCGCGACTCGGACGTGGCGAGCCAGGCCGAAACCTTACTCGGCTTTTCATTCGCCGTGACGCTGAGCGTCAGGTGGTCGTTGTCATCTGTCAGTTGCCAAGAGAGCTTGGCGATCTTCTTGCCACCAGCGGCCTGGCGATGCAGAGCCGAGACCGTGCCGATGATGCGCGTGAAATCATTCAGGCCGTGACCGTTGTTGGGAACATATAGGATGTGCTTCTCGCCACTCAGGTCGGGCCAGTACAAGTTCAACGCCTCGAGCGGCCAGTAGCGATCGTTGGTGCCCAGCAAGATCACCTTCGGCTGCGTCAACAAACTGCGATACGAGTAGGGGTCGACGATCTTTTCCAACAGCTGGCCGGCTTCGCTCGCACCCTGCTGCTGAATCCCGCGCTTGGTGTAGTCCTGGATCTGTTCGGAAAACTCGCCGAAGCTGTCGATTTGCAACTTCATCTGGGCGCTCATGTTTAGCGTGTCGATCACCATCGGCGCAAAGGCATTCACCCGAGGATCGACCGAAGCGGTCAGCCACGTCGTCCAGCCTCGCTTCGAAGCGCCGGTGAGCGTAAAGTTCTTGACGTCGAGCGACCAGTCTTGTTTGGCAAACTGCTGTACCGCGTCCATGCCGCGCACGGCGCTTTTTACCATCGGCAACAACAGTGGCCAGGTGCCATCGCGCGTATTGAGGAATTGTTCGAACGTGTAAGAGATCGCGCCGTCTTCGGTCAGTCCGTCGAAGATCGGTTGATTCGGCACCTGCTTCAGCACGGCGACCGGGGATTTCACACGTTCTGCGACCTGGGCCAGGAGAGCCGCCTCTTGGGGCAGCTTGCCGGGCTTGTCGCTCTCTGGAGCATTGGCCAACTCGTCTTTCCAGGCGCCACCGTCGATCAGCAAAATCGCCTGGCCGGGATTTTCCACCTCGCTGGGCTTGATGACGAACAACTGATGCTTCCAGTGCGTGTCCTTCCAATGTTGCGAGGTGAGAATCAGTTCGACCCAAGTGGCTTTGCCGACCTTTCCTTCCTGGCGTTTTTCCCACTTAAAGCTGTCGTCGGCCTGCTTGACGTAGGTGTGCAACGGACCCTGATCCGGCCCTGGATTTGCGGCTTTTTCCGCAGAAAATGCGGTCTGCGCGGCCCCGAGAACTAGCGTAAAACAGATGGTAAGCTTTAAGCAGATTTTCACGACCGTGGGTCCTCGAACGCTGATGCTCGTGCGCCTGAGTGCCGCCTGACGCAGGGGGAGGGGCGCGGGAAGGAAAGCGGGGGATCGACAGACCCATCATAATTTGCCAGCCACGGGCGGGACAACCCGCCCCGGGCGTGGAAAGAGCCGACCTATGACCAACGCAAACACGCTTCGAGTAAAACGACCCTGGGCGCCAAGCATGCTCGTGACCGCAACGATGCTGGTCCTGCTGGCCGGCGGTTGCGGCAAAGCAACTTCGGACAAGGGAAAGCCGACCTCGGACGAAATGCGGCAGATGCAGGCCGTGGCCGAAGCGCCGCGGCAGAATCTATTGGCTCCGCAGCCCGGCTTGATGCCGAATCTGTATCGGCCCTGGGGAATCAAGGAAACGGCCGTCGATGCCCTGGGACGGATTGGCGAAAACGCCGTGCCGACATTGATCTCGACACTGAACGATCCTAATCCGCGCGTTCGCGCCGAGGCGGCACGAGCATTGGCGCGCATCGGTCCCGAGGCGAAGGAAGCGGTACCGGCGCTCGTTGCGCGGCTGGATGATCCGGACGATGACGTTCGCCAGGCGGCCGCTCGCGCTCTCGGTCAGGTCGGTCCGGCGGCGGCATCCGCGGTACCGGCGCTAATCGGGTTGATCGACTCGGCTTCGACGCGCCCTTCGACAGTCGTTCCCACGACGCCGATCAATCCGCATCCCTAGTTCGCGGCCTCGCGTTTGTTCGCGCGGGCGGACTAGCCATAGTTCAGTCGCGGTGGGCTGCCGCGTTGAATGGGCACGTCGAACAGCCGCGGCCCGTCGGTGGCGAATGATTCCTTCAGCCGCGATTCGAGTTCGTCGGGATCCGTGATGCGCATCGCCGGCACGCCGAGTGATTGCGCCAGGCTGACGAAATCAATTTCGGGTTCGGCAATATCCATCCCTTCGAAACGTCCGCTGCGCGCCGCCGGCAGACCGATTTGTGCGGCGCCGACTTTCAGAATTTGATATTGCGCGTTGTTGCAAATGACGAATGTCACGGGCAGCTTATAGCGGGCGGCCGTCCATAATCCTTGAATGCCATACATTGAAGCCCCTTCGCCCAATAGCGCGAGCACCGGACGCTCGGGCCACGCGAGTTGCACTCCCATCGCGCATCCCAGGCCCCATCCCAGGGCCCAACCGCGATGTCCGAAGTAGCCCGTCGTATTCTTGAGTGCCGCCAATCGCTCGAGGTACGTGCCGGTAGTGGTGACAGCTTCTTCGACCACCGCGGCATTGGGCGGCAAGACGCGCGCCACGCTGGACATCAAGGTCAGCGGTGTCAGCGGTCGCAGCGCACGTTGCCCCTTGGCTTCTTCGATGAGCGCCGCGCGGGCGCGTCCGTGCGTGTCGGCAATTGTTGCGGCACGTTTCTTGGCTGCTTCGTGCTGGGGCGCGGTCATACCCTTTTGCAAAAGCTCGGCCAATTCGGCGAGGCCGACTTTCAAGTCGCCGACCAGCCCCACTTCGACGGGATAATTCTTGCCGATTTGCCACGGGTCCTGATCGATGTGGACGATTTTCACATGCTCGGGAATCGCCCGCGCAGGCTCGAAGTAGACATACAACCGCAACAGGTCCATACCGGCGACCAGGATCACGTCGTGGTCGGCCAGCCGCGCGCGAACTTCGGGAGACCAGATCGGCAACCCAGGGGCCGACAACGGGTGATCCGCCGGGAAACCTAAGCGGCCGTGCGTCGTACCCGATTCGGAAATCACGGGCGCACCAATGCGCTCGGCCACGGCGACCAACTCAGCCACGGCGTCGGCTTCGGTTGTACGGCTACCGACGAGGATGGCGGGATTGTGCGCCGTGCCTAAGACCTCGGCAGCCTGCCGCAGAGCAGCCACCGGCGGACGCACGCGGACGTCCAGCCGCTTGGCCTTGGTCAGGTCCAGCTCGGCGATTTCGCTTTGCAAGTCCATCGGCAGCGAGAGAAAGACCGGTCCCGTAGGAGGCGTTAGCGCGGCCTGCGCGGCGCGGCGAATCGCGATCGGCAGGTCTTCGACGCGATGGACTTCGGCGGCCCACTTCATCCACGGTTCGGCGACGCGCACCATGTCGGACCACAGGATCGGCTCTTCGAACATCAAGCGGCGGTCCTGCTGCCCGGCCGTGACCAACAGCGGCGTGCCGGCGCGATAGGCGTTGTAGAGCATGCCCATCGCGTTCCCCAGCCCGCAACTGATGTGCAGGTTGACGACGCCCAGCGATCGCGAGGCCTGGGCGTAGCCGTCGGCCATCGCGACGACAGGCACTTCTTGCAGGCCGAGGATGTATTGGATGCGCCGGTCGTCAACCAGGGCGTCAGACAGCGGCAGCTCGGTCGTGCCGGGGTTGCCGAAGAGATATTTCACGCCGAGGTCGGCGAGCATATCGAGAAAGGCCTGGATACCGCTTTTACCCATGACGTGTACCACTGGAGCCAGAGTGGGCGAATCGTGCGAGGCGATTGCGGCTCAGTGTACGCGACCGAAACGTCAAAGCAAATCGCCGGGTCAGCAGTGTAGCACTCCCCGGTGCTACCTGCTGACTCGGCGACAGATCGTATGCGATTAATATCGAACACGTGCAGGCCGTGGCCCGCCGCTACGTTTAACGTACGTAGGTACGTTGCGAAGTGCGGCGCACTTGCGGCTGCTCGACATCGTCGAGCTGCGGCTCGGCCAACGTCGGCTCGTCGCGGCGAGCTACGGAACTCACGCTCGACGAACTGCGACCGGGCAGCGTCGCCGGCTTGACCAGGCGATCGGTCGTGCCGAGATGCTGAATCGCGCCTTCGTATTCCTGCACCGGACCGCGCTGTGCATATTGCGGTTGGCCTTGCATGCGGGGTTGGCCGTTGTATGAACGTGGGCCGCGCTTGACCATTTTCGGAGCATACTCAGGTGGCGGCGAACGGCGCGCCATCTGCGACTGCATCTGCATTTGGCTCTGGCTGCGCGGCGGACCGCTGCGCACGACCTGATTGCCATAAGGATGAGCGCGTGAATACGTGTCGGGACCGAGTCCGTTGCCACCGGGCGAAGGAGGTCCGACCCAGTTGCCGCAACCATCGCAGGTCGAGCAATGCGGGTTGCCGGTACACCAATCGCCCCAATAAATCTCGCCGCAGCCCCCTTTTCCGCCACACCCGCCACCGCACCCACCGCCACCACAATCACCACCGCCGCAGGAGTCGCCCCAGCCACAGCCGGGCCAAGCACACGGCGACCAACCGCTCCCTTGCCAACAACAACATCCCGGCGCGCCCAATGACAGGCACACCAGGCTAAAGCCCAGCAGTACACGCTTCATTGCACGAATCCCCCCTCAAGAATTCGATGAATCGATTTCGGTAGCCTTGGGGTCTTATCGGCGGAATTATCGGTACAGACGAGAAAATCGGCACCTCTGGCCATCTGACTGGCTTTGCCGCCCTTCCGAGGTCGCGCCGCCGGGTTGATAGCAGCCCTCTCGGCGTGCTCGCAGGGGGGATCGCGGCTGGCTATATTGCGCTGCAAGGTCGTCGGCGGCGCCCGCGCGCCAATCACCGGCCACCAATAACCGCCAACCCCTGACGCATTGCCCGAGGCCCCGATGACTGTCGCCCTGCCGATCCGCTCGTTGAACCACGTCGGCCGATTGACCAAGCATCTTGACCAGAGCAAGGCCTTCTATCGGGATGTGCTGGGCTTTCAAGAGATCGTTCGCCCGAATTTCGATTTCGCCGGCGCCTGGTTGTTCAACTACGGATTGCAAATTCATTTGATCGTCAACGAATCCATTCCCGACCCCGAGGGACCGATCCAGACGCGCGAAGGGCATTTAGCCTTCGAGGTCGATGACCTGGCGACGGTCGAGCATCGCCTGGAGGAACAGGGCATCCCGTTTCGCAAGAATACGGTCGCGCAAACGGGACGCCAGCAGATTTTTTTCCGCGACCCGGACGGCCATCACATCGAAGTCGGGCAATACGCGCCGTCGCAGTTGATGTAACAGGCCGCGACATTGCAGAGGATCAAATTCCAGCCGCCCGTGTTATTCGCGATTGCGAGATTCACTCGTCTGTTGCACTAGACTCTCGACGGCCAGGGTGATGCGGTCCTCGACATCATCGGCCCAGCGTTCGGCGGGCAGGCCGTATTCGTACAGCGAGCCACCTTCGTAGCCCCCTTCGTCCCAGACGCGGCGCGAGGGGATATAGGCCAGCAAATCATGCGCGTATGAAGTGACCCAGATTTGATCGCCGTAGTCGCGCTTGAAACGCAACGCATAATCGACCACGACTTCGCCGGCGAGGCTGATCCACAGTTGGTCTCCCAGCCGCCAGACTTGAATCGTGTACGGAACTGATTGCGAAAACTTCTCGCCCGCTTGTTGCCTCGCGAGCAAGCGCCGCGCCCAGCGTCCGCGGATGCCGTCGGCTGTTGCGTAGCGATCGATCTCTTCCTGCGTACTGTTGCGCTCGAACTTGAGCGGTATTTCGGACAGCGCGGTCTTGAGCGTCGGCGCGAGTTCGCGTGATGAGCCGGTCAGTGCTTCTTCGACGCCAGTGGCCAGCAACTGTCCATATTTACGGCACAGGTCCACGGTGCGCCGCGGTAGGGGATTCTGATCCGCGCCGCAACCAGTGTAGAACATGGCCGTCACGCCGGGATGCGCGGCCTCGAGTTTCTCCTGGGCAAAGCCGGCGAAGTCGCCGCACCAGCGATACCAGTCGAGCGTGGTGTTGTGGCACGCGTAGCCAAAGACGATCGCTTGCAATTCGCCTGCCGTGTTCCGCACCGTCAGTACGGGCACGTCGTGATCGACACGTCCGGCGAGCAACTCGCCGCGGGCCAAACGGTCGGCCACTTCTGGCTCGCGATTCGCGCGCCGGTTGACGGCAAATGTCGCAGTCCCGCGCCGCGCTTCGAGCGTGGCCGGCTTCAGATCCTTGATCGCCGCGGATACCGTGTCGACGATTTGTTGTTCGAGCTTTTGCGAATACGTTTCGACCAGCGCCATTTCTGCATCGTCGAGCGGGTAGTAATCCAGCAGTGACTCGCGCACGACAGGGCCGCTGTGCGTATGCGACGCGGTGAGCATGACCTGCGCCGGATCGAGATCGCACCGCTCTTTGAGCGCCGTTCGGATCGATTCGAACATCACGCGTGAATAGCCCAGCAGGTCACTGGTGATCAAAACCGCGCGACGGCCCGAGGCATCTTCCAGCGCGAGGACCTTGACCCACAGGTCGTGTTCCTTTCCCTCGGCTGGCCGATTGCGCCCGCCGTAGCCGGCCAGCCACATAGGATGCTCGGGCGTAATGACGACCCGAGCGATGCCGGCCTGCCATGTCTTCGTGTCATCAGCCGCAGAGGCCACGGCATTCGAATGGGCGCAGAGAGTAGCGAGCGACGTTGCGAGCAGGATATAAAAATCGCATCGCAAGCAAATGAGACGCTCAACGCGGCGCGGGCGTAACGAGTTTTTCATCCGCGCGATTGTAGCACGGCGAAGCGGCACGCTCACCAGTTCATGGTGATCACCAGGCGGTTCAAGAAGATCACGATGCCGACGATCGCGGCCCCGATCGATGCCACGAGAACAGCGCCCGAGCCGATATCGAGCGCGTCGCGAATGTGGGGATTGGGGCGCTGGTCGATGGCCAAGGCCAGCCGTTCAAGGGCCGAGTTGATCATCTCGGCAGTCAGCACCGCCGCGACGCACAGCAGTAACAGGCACCACTCGACGAGTGTCGCTTGCAGCGCGAGTGCCGCCGCCAGCACGGCCGCGGCCATGAAGAAATGGACGAAGAAGCTGCTCTCGCCGCGCACGCCCAGCTTGACGCCACGGAATGCGCAGCGGAATTTTCGAATCCACGATCCGGCGGCGGGTTCGCGTTTTGCCATCGGTCGATCCCCCTTGCTATTCCAAACCGTTCGCGCCCGCCAGCGGGATTTGTGCGCCGCCGACGCGGCCGAGCGTGTTGCGCGGCATGAAGCGCGGTTCGACCATCACGCTGAGACCGTAGTTTTTCTTGCTGGCATCGACGTTGCCGCCGACGCTCATCAAGAACGACTCGCCGACGCGCGTCAGCATGAACTGCTCGCCGATGTTGCCGTTGTGGGCTACGTCCACCGTACCGCCGGCTGACGAGATCCATTTTTCGCTCATGCGGTAACTATACGACGCAATCAGCACTTCGCTATTCACCGGCGTGTATGCATTGGCGATGTCTGGGCCATTGATCGAGCGGAAGCCCACGTAAACGCTAGCGCGCGGCGGCCGATTGATGAAACCGCCTATCGTGGCGATCCGCTGTCCACCGTTGAAGAAGTCGAAAATTCCATCCGAGAGCAATGTCACGCGGTCGCCGACATGCCAGGTAAAGTCGTACTGCGTCAGGCCGACGACCTGGCCGAAATCGTCGCGATTGGCCTGCGGGAAAATATTGGTCGAAAGGTTGAACGAGATCAAATCAATAATGTGCTGATTTCCCGGTAGGCCGCGTTTGGTCTGCCAGCGCTGCTTCAATCCCAACCGGATAGCGGTCATGTTGCCCGCGATTTCCGGAGATTGCGAAGTCACGTCGCTGGCCAGGCCGTAGCGCAACGCGTAATACCGCGGATCCCACTGGGCCGGAACGACATTCGAGTTAAACGTATTGACGGCAAAGCGGCGGTTGAAGGCTTCGATATTGTCGTCGTCGATCGGATCGTACAGCGGCAGGTTCTGGAAGTCCTGCGTGGCGCCGGCCCACGAAGCGTCGACGTCCAACAGTGCCTTGTGGGCGATGCCGTTCACGTTAAATAACGAGCTTTGAATCGTCGGGTCGACGCTCCAGAACGGCAGCGTCGCGCGCACACCGAACTGGCCGTACGCGCGATTCATAGCGCCGTCAGGTTCGCGGAAGTTCTGCGGACCCTGCAGCGTTTCATCCCAGTGAGCCAACTGCCCCAACGCATAAGGGACGAAGTTCACCGCCCCCACGTCGAAGGGGAAATCGATTTCTTGAGTCGTGAAGTAACGCCCTCCGTGAACGTTCGCTTCCCACGGCAACCAATTGAACTTGGCGATTTCACTGGGATCGGTCGGCCGCGCCGCGATCAACATATTGGCATAGCCCAGGCTCGAGTGCTCGTACCAGGTGAGCCGGTCGTCGAGCACGTCCTGGCCGATCAGGTAATGATCCAGCCGCGGCAACCATTGCGTCTGCGTGAACCAGTCGTTGACACGGGCACTGCCCATGATGTCCCAGGTCGAGTTGCCCCGGTACTGCTTGAGCATCAGGTCGGTGTCGTAATCTTTGCTCTGGTCCCATTCGCGCTCGAAGTACTGTTCGAGGAAGTTGCGATCCGAGATCAGACCGAATTCGCCGGTCAGTTGGAAATTGTTATTCAGATACTGGCGATGTCGCCCCAGGATCTTGTAGCGATTGTCGCGATCGGGCTCCGGCAGCAAATTCATACGATCGCTGCCCAGCGTATCGACGCCGTGGTCGTGAATGCCCCAGGCATCGATGAAACCGTTGTAGGGACCTTCGAGGCCGAACAATTCGGACCCGCGCCAACGATAGGCGGTGCCCGCCGCCGGGCCGCGCGCGGTGAAGTAATCGGTGCTGAACGTCCAATCCGTGCCCGGCAGCCGCTTCAGCCCGAAAACCTGGTAGGCGTCCCAATCAATAAGGAACTGCTGACCGAAGATGTGATCGCTCTTGAATCGCGCCTGGCGGATATAGAAGTTCGACTGTTCGACGTCATTTTTAATGACGGGCCAATAGAACACCGGCACATTTTCTATATAGATCAGGTTGCTACGGCTGGTGACCGTGCGGTCGCTCTGCGTGACGGCCTCGCCGGTGGCCGGATCCACCTGCGGCTGCTTGGTGAATGGATCGACAACCGGCACCTGATTGTCTTCGAACAACATGCTCTTGGCTTGCAAGCGGTAACCGGGCAAGGCCAGACGGCTGCTCGTGAAGTAAGCATTCGTGGCGACGAAGCGCCCGGGACCGGTCTGCTGCAGGATGTCTGCCTTCAGACGCATATTGCCCGCGAACTTCGGCACCGGCGACAGGATCTCGGCCGAGAGCACCGTGCCAACCTGGTTGCGGACGTCGTAATACATCCGCTGGGCGTAGATCGTGCGCTGCCCCTGGCGGAACACGATGTTCCCTTCCATGTAGATTTCCAGCGGCACGTTCTCGGGCTGCATGTTCTCGCCGTTGGTCGAGACGGTGCCCAAGGTCCAAATCACGATGTTGTCGGCCGAGATATCCAGCGCACCGAAATTCGGCAGATTGTCGATGATGATGTTTACGCCCTTGCGCATCTGGATGACGGTCTCGTTGCGCTCGGGATTCGTTTCGGCGCGAGCGTCGTACAGAACGCGGCTGCGTGGGAAGAATTGGATGCGGCGCAATCCAGGCGCGGGAACACCGGGACCGGGGGCGGGAGGATCGCCAGGTAGCACATTCTGTGCAACGTACACCGGCTGATTGGATGTGAAGCCGGTCTGGCCCGGCGTGGTCGTGCTGAAGCCGCCAGGCATGCTCGACTGAGCTTGCTGGATATTTGAATCATCCTGCCCGTTGCGACGCGCGAGCGCTCGACGATACAGCGCCGGTTTGACCAATGGCTCGCCACCCGGATTGGTGACGCTCATCGTGACGGGACCGGTGGATTCGAATTCGCCGAGCCAATCCTGATCAACGAAGCCATTGGCTGGTTTGCCGTCGGTCCCAGGCGCGGCGCCGCCAGAGTCGACGACCACTTCGCCGGCCAGATAGGCGATCACGCGGTTGGTCGGTTCGGCAGTTTCTTCGTCGCGCTTGATCCACACGACCGCTTCGTTGCCGGTGGCGCGCGTTGATCCTTGCGCGACGACGCAATGCCCGTGCATGACCCACACTTCGTGCGAGCCTTGTTGCCAATGATCCGCGGAATCGGCATCGACGCGAATCGTGGCGGCCGGATCGGGCGGTGGAAGATCGACGTCGCCTGCCGCGTGCGCAATGTCCGCGAGTGCTACGAGCATCAAAGCGAGCGTCGCGAGAACGCGCGCCAGGCGCGCAACGACAGCGCACGCAACGCATCCGCGTCGCGCGCAGCGTAAGCTCGGCGATGAGGTGAAGGCGGAAATTGTCAGCAGAGTTGCAACCTCGCCGCGCGCCAGGCGAACGCCAGCGCGCGACTCTCAACTTCACGCGACGATTTGAATCGCGCGAAACTGAACGAAACTTCTTACGAGACGTGAACTTCCGGAAAAGTAGAGGGGCGGATTATAGGGGCTTCCGCCGCGCCCGGTCAAAGGCAATTTCAGACCGAAGACGACGTCCGCAAGTCCTTATCAGACGAAGCCTTGCGCTCTCCCTTTCGGCGGCGCAAAACGGCTGCCCCGACGGCGGCTGCCAAGGCGACCGCCGGCACGACCGGGGCGCGCATGCGCATGTCGGTCCAGTAAAAAGTGTGTACGAGCGTAAAACTGACCGCTAGCAGCAGGGCAAAAAGCCACGGGCTCGCCAGCAGATCCCGGCGCAAGCGCCAGGCACCCAAGAGTGCGAGGCTTAGCTCAACGCTGTAAAACACCGCAATGGCGTAGCGCGACATGCGCTCGCGCGGCGTCTGCTGTGGCAGCGCTAGCGGCAACACCCCCCAGAACCGCGACAGGCGATACACGCAAGCGCGCAGAAACATGCGCGGCTCGTCGCGCATCGTTTGCCACGCGAGCGCGTAACTCTCACGATTATTCTCCAGCTCCTCCTGCTGCGCATGAGGGTACTGCAGGATGGTCCCCGCCCAGCCAGAACTCTCGGCGTCCCACGGTTCATGGGGCGCCTTGCGCAGGTGGTCATAGAACGCCCGATTATTGGCCAGCGCCAAAGTAAAGCCGCCATGAGTCGTGGTGACGATGGGGCGTCCGAACTCGATCCAATTGCGCACGGTCCACGGCGCCAACGTCATCGCGAGCGCCGCGACCGTGATCACCATGATTTTTCGCCGCGCCTTGCCCTGCGGAAGTAACCAGCAGAGAGCCGGCAAAGCGGCGATGGCAAAAACCAAAAACGTCGGCCTGCACAGAACACACAGCCCCAGCACAAAGCCGGCATCGAGCGCCCGCACGATCGTTGGCCGCTTGATGACCGTCGTTAGCGCAGCCATCGCGAGCGCTGCCAGCGCCGTGGCCAACGTCTCGGTCATGAAGACGGTCGATTGTTTTAAGAGAATGGGGTCGCAGGCCACGAGCGCCGCGGCCAAGAAGCGCCAGCGCCCTAGCCCCCACTGCGCGCCCACGACGGCGGTCAGCCATACCGTAACCAGACCGAGCGCGACGTGCATCGCGACCACGCCCGTGAAATCGTAATACACGTCACGCAACAATGGCGCCAGCAAGACCGGGTACAGCGGAGGGCGGTAGGCCGATGGTCCGCTGTGCTGCTGGCCAAATGTCCCACGCTCAATCAGGTTCCAGGCCAATTCGTGGTAATTGTCGACATCGGCCCGCAACGACTGGATGTTGTGCGCCGCAACCGGCGCTCGGACCAGTACCGCGAACAGCATCAGCAGTATCACCAACCAGCGATCGGTGGCAGCGTCTCGAACCAGTCGTGGCGTGTCTACGGGCATGACTTGCAGATCGCGAAGAAAGAAAGTCTTTCGAAGAGGACAACCACGAATCACACGAATGAGAGAAAGGCAGACTCGCTTTTTCTTGTTGTGGTGCAAGCGTCCCGCCTGCAATCTAACATCTATCCACCTCGCCTCCCTTCACGGTCTTTCGCACGCGCGCACTTCGTGACGAAATAGATTGTCCCGTCCTTATACAGGTGTGGCATTTCTTCGCGCGAAGCGATCTCGACGAATGGTAATTTGCCGGGCTCGAGGAATTCGACTTCTCGCATAGGTCAGACCTGTCGGAGCGATTCGCGACGTCTGATCGTTGGCGCCATTTGATAGGTGGACGGCTTGCGATAAATACGGGCAGGCGAGACGCCTGCACCACAATGCTGGATAGCGACAACTATACACAGCGCTTGCAGGCAGGGCCCCTCTCCTGGCATGATTGACCCCAATCACGCCCCCCTTTGCCGCTTTTGAAGTCACGATGGATTCGTCAACCGGCGACGCAACCGAGCCCTCTGCATCCGGCCCTTCCGAGGCCGAGATCGTGGTCGATGGCGCGCCGATTCCTGCGCACCTGACGCAAACAATCGGCGGCCGCCTGGCGCAATGGCTGGTCGCGCGTCGCTGGCCGCTGTTGGGGCTGGGGCTGTTGCTGACGGTGATCGCCTGGTTTCCGGCGCAGCGGTTGAGCTACGACCGCTCGGTCGAAAACATGTTCGCGCCCGACGATCCGATCCTGGCTCCTTATCACAAATTGCAGCGCACTTTTGGTGGTAACGAAGTGGCGCTGGCCGCTTACGACGACCCTGATCTGCTCACCGCCGCCGGGCTGGCGCGCTTGGAAAAGCTGAGCCAAGGACTGGCCGAGGTCGAAGGGATTGCCAGCGTGTTGAGCCTGACACGCAGCCCCTTGGGGACGCAATTGCTTCTCTGGCCCATTGCGTCGCAGCGTGAAGCATTTCTCAAGCTTTCCGAGGGATATACCGTTAGTGCCGATCGGCGTACCGCGGCCGTGGTGTGCGTGTTCAAGCCTGAGAGCGAATCGAAGATCGAGCGCTGGGAAACCGTCGACCGCCTGCGCGAGGCCATCGATGCCGTGACGCCCGGCGGCGTACTGACGGGCGAACCGGTCATGGTCGTAGACGGGTTTCGTTATTTGGACGAGGACGGCGAACGGTTGGGCATCGCGTCGACAATCCTCTTATCTCTGACGATCGTCTTCTGCTTTCGCAGCATTCGCTGGGTGATCGTGCCAATGGCAGTGGTCTTCTCGACGTTGATGCTGACCGAAGGGCTATTGGTCGGCGGCGGCTTCCGCATGAGCATGGTGAGCTCGATGTTGTGGGCCGTCGTGGCCGTGATCGCGATCGCCACGGTCGTACACATCGTGATCGGCTATCGCGAGCTGCGCGACGAAGGCTTTCTGCCGCGCGAAGCAATGATCGTGGCCGGCGGCGCGCTGGCGGGACCGATTTTCTGGGCGTGCATCACGGATACGGCCGGCTTCGGCTCGCTGATGGTCTCTCGCGTGGGGCCGGTGCATGATTTCGGCCTGATGATGTCGATTGCCGCCGTGCTGACGCTGCTCGTGATCATGATGCTGGTGCCAGGATTGTCGCTGGCCGGAAGAATCGACGCGGATCCGAAACGGGCGTGGGGCGAAGGGCATCTCGATCTCAGCCTGCGATGGTTGTCGTCGTTGATCGAGCGCCGCCCGTTGCTTTTGGCCACGATCGTCGTGGCCGTAACGGGTCCGCCACTGTTTGGAACGTTCTGGCTCGAGGTGGAGAGCGACTTTACGAAAAATTTCCGCCGTTCGAGCCCCATCGTACACGCCTACGATTTCGTGGAATCGAAGTTGGGAGGCGCCGGCGTTTGGGATTTGATCGTGCCGGTGCCGGCCGAAAATGATCCGCAGTTCGTGCCGCACGTGCGACGTCTGGAAGAGCGTTTGCGCAGCGAATGCCTGACCAAGGACGCGCAAGGCGAAAGTCAGCCCGCACTGACCAAGGTGCTGAGCGTGGTGGACGCATTGGATGCCCTGCAGCCGGGACGCAAAGTCGATTCGACGCAGCTCGGCGCGACGCTGGCCCCGTTGAAAAAGATGATGCCGATCGTGGCGCTACTGCACGGCCATGACCCCCAGGACGACGATCGCGAGTTCGTGCGGATCATGCTGCGGTCGCAAGAGCGGCAAGGCTCGGCCGAGAAAGAACAGTTGATCCAGCAAGTCACGACGATCAGTCGCGAGGAGTTTCCCGCCGCCCAGGTGACCGGATTCTACGTGTTGCTGACGCGGTTGATCGAAAGCATGTTGGGCGATCAATGGTTGACGTTCATTTTGTCGACCAGCGGAATCTTTCTGATGATGTTGATCGCTTTCCGCAGCGTTCCCGTGGCGCTGATTACATTGATTCCCAATGCTCTGCCGATCATGGTCGTTACGGGCCTGCTGGGATGGCTGGGGCTGAAGATCAACATGGGGGGAGCGATGATCGCCGCTGTCTCGATGGGACTGGCGGTCGATTCCTCAGCTCACTACATCACGGCATTTCGCATGTTCCGCGCCCAAGGACAATCGATCGACCAGGCCCTGCGCTCGGTCCACAACAGCGTCGGGCGGGCTGTGGTATTTTCGACGCTCGCGCTGATCGTCGGGTTTACGGCGCTCTGTTTGAGCCAGTTCATCCCGACGATTTATTTCGGTGTGCTAGTGAGCCTGGCCATGATCGGCGGCATGCTGGGAAACCTCGTGATTCTGCCGCTGCTGTTGAAGTTGATCACGCCCCGCGACGATCCGCCGCGAAGCCCGAAACGCGAGCCGGCCGAACTTCCCGCAACGACGGCTTCCGCCCGGTAGACGGTCCATCCGCTTCTCGTCTGGGTGTTGCGGCGGCGAGTGTCCACTTCGCGTTGTACCGATGACGCATCATCGATACGAATGTGCTGACCCTATTCCCGGTTCAATCCGTAGTGATATTACCCCGCTCGGGGCATCGATTCGCATGCCTGTTGGCCACTCGACTACCGCGGGTTGGGGCTTCGTGAAAAAGTTCACTTACTTTTCGGTAACTCTGTCGGTACGGCGCGTTTTATGGCGAAGGCGCCGTTTGCGACGGTTGGGGAAAGCCTATAATTGAGCAATCGCACAACCGCGAATTGTAAATCAGGCGGCTTACGGTTCGCGGTGTTCAAGCCCCTTCGGAAAGGCAGGCATGCCTTCTCCGAGCAATGTAGTTGGAGGTCTCTATCATGCATGCCCTACTTCGTTTGTCAGCGTTTGCAGCCTTGTTGGTTGTGGCATCGACGGTCAGTGCCGCCGATGATCAGAAGAGCACCGGCGATCAGGCCGCTGCGGCGCAGCACCACGCAGGCGCGCAAGATTCGCGCGTGCAACGGCACAACGGCCATTGGTGGTTCTACACCGCGCAGAACAACTGGCTCGTGTGGCAGAACAACGCGTGGGTTCCGTACAGCGCCGGCATGTTCGCCGGTAACCAGACTGCCAGCCAGCCGGTGCGCCGCTATTCGTACAACCCTGGCAATCAGGGGAACAGTGGTTACTATCCGCGCCTGAATCGGGCGCCGGGCGCTTACGGTTCGAATCGCTCGATTCGTTACGCCGGCTCGAAGATCAATGCCGACTACGCCCCGTACACCGGTGGCAGCGTCCAGTAGTCTGACAAATAACGCCCACGCTATCCCGATGTGGTAGCGGAATCGCGAGGCGGAAACGCCATCGCGAAAAACAAAAAGCCGTGTTCGTTGGCCGCCAGGCTAATGAACACGGCTGTTGTTTTTTAAGGGCTCACGCGAGGCGAGCATCAATCGGTGAAATGGCCCAGTCCCTCGGTGTAGTACGACGAGGAATCCATGTTGTAGAAGTTCCGGTCCACGTCCTCGCTGTCCTGATGATTGGCCGCCATTTGCGCCGTGATCGCGGCTGTGTGTGCCATGATCGCCTTCGACTCTGCGTTTTGCGATTGTAGCTTGGTCATCATGTCGTTCAGCTTGGCGAGGCGAGCGTCGATCGTGTCGAGCTGCTTGGTGATATCCTGCTGACCCTGGGACGTCTCGCGCAACTTCGCGTAAGAAGCCCGGGCCTTTTGCAGATGAAATTGCGCCGATTCCGCGTGGTCCTGCAACACGTCGGGCGGGACGGTTTGATGCACGGCGGCATACTTGTGCAGCAGGCGAATATGGTCGTTTGCGTGCGTGTTGTGCGCCTTGGCCATTGCCAGGTGGTACTTCGAGTCGCGCATGGCGGCAGCCTTGTCATCCGTCGGGGCCGCGGCCGGCGTCTTCGCGGCGGCGGTAGTCGGCGTTTTCGCCGCGGGGGCGCTCGAAGTCTTTGCCGGCGCCGAGGGCTGCGTCTGTGTCTTCGCCGGCTGCTGTTGATAGGCCGCGGCCGAGCACGAGACGGCAACTGCCACGGCCGTGGTCGCCTGCAAAATCTTACGCTTCATGGTTGATATCCTAAGCAGAGGTATTCGGTGAGGGAGCGGGGCGATTGATTCCGGTTCGACCCTCGACGTACCACTACACCGTCGACGCCTAATTCTCCGCCCCTGACGCGGTGCAGGCAACTGCCGGTAGTACCGAACGTCGTCACGCGGGGGGTATGGCTATCGCGTCCGACTCGATTCCAATTCGGCCAATTCGCGTGGTGGCTCCTGATGCGCCTGGGCCGTGTCATCGGCGGCCGCTTTGCCGGAGTTCTGACAGCAATTCGGGCAGCGGTATTCGACGACCCACACGAAGCTCGGGACCTTGCGTGTGACTTCCTTCTTAACGGGGATGTGCCGGGTCTTGATCTTGGCGCATCCGGGCTTCCAGATACCGAAGGTCCATTTGCCGCACTCGTCCTCTTTGCAACATTCCCCGCACAGTTCACTGCAACCGGGCACGCATACGTCTTCGCATTTGACATCCCAGCAGGTTTTGGTGATTTCCTTCTCGATCGGCTTGCAAACGCAGACTCGTTTGCAGCAGGCGTGGCACCCGCATTTGTCACAAGTGCGATCGGCAGCGACGGCCAGCGCAGGAGAAGTCAGCAGGAACGCTAGAACGCAGCAAGTCGTGACGGATCGCATGGATGTCCCGTGCGGCGATGGCCCGAAGTGAGTAATGCCCACGCTCAAGGTTTCGGCAGTCGCGGCGCCAGTAATTCTGCGATTTCGCGCGCTTCGTCGATCTCGTGCCGATAGCGGATCCTTTCAATCGCTGCACGCGGAGCAGTTTCACAGGCGTCATGCTCATTCCAGCGCGCGGCCGCGGCAGCGCGCATGCTCGGAGTTCCGCATTCAAACCTGCACAAGCGACGACAGCACGGGATGACTGCCAGCACTGCAACCGTTAGTTTGCGGCGAATGACGTGAGTTTGCCGGTGGCGGCGGCGATTTCGGAACGTTCTTCCTTAATTACGCTTCCCACTTTTTCGATGTTTCTTCCTGGGAGCCGGAATCCGCCCGCAACGGTTATTCCGTCTTTAGCGGCGTCCGGCTCCATGACGATAGGCCGAGTGGGGTGTGACAAAAAGTCGCAGCGCGAGATGGTCCAGTTTCGACCTGCGTCGGGGGCGGATCGCCCGAAGGAACTCGAAGAGATTGCCTTGATGCCTTTGTTCTGTTCGCGTTCCCTGAAGCGCAATTCGATTGCGCTCCTAGCGATGTTGCTGCTGGTGGCGGCATCCGGCATCAATGCGCGCATGGCCGCGGCACAATCTGGCACACCGAACGCTCTGCCGATCGCCGCCGGTCCGGCCCAGCCTGACATGGTCGCTGGTGTAACCCAGCTGCCAGCGAGCGTTGCTTCGCTCCCCGCGCCCGTCGCCATCGGCACGACGCCCCCTGGTCCATCCGCGGCCCTCGCCCCCCCACCCAGCATCGTATCTCCCTATCTCGACACAACGCGCGTCACGCCGTTCGGCGATATGGCGACGCGGCAATCGTCGCCGACGATCGTGGCCGGCTTGCCCATCCTGTCGGGCACGTCGCTACCCACGGCTGCGCCCGAGCCCATTTGGACACCGCAGCCGGCGCCGGCAGTGAATCCTGCTGTCGGGCCACAGCCTGTCTCGGTGGCGAGCGCCGTGTTAGGCCCCGATGTTCCGCCCGGTGTCGTTCGTGCGGCGGCGCTTGCGCAGAAGCCGCTCTACGATCCGGAGCAACCGGGTAATCTCGATAAGTATTTGGAGCAGGTAGAAGGCCGGCTTGGTCGGCTGGAGAAATTCGCCAGCACCCCGCCGAAGCTCCCCTTCATTCAGCTCACTGGTTTCTTTCAACTCGATCAAGGCTTCTTCAGCCAGTCCGATGGTAGCAAGGACGACCTGGGCAACATTCAGAATGGCATCGGCTTTCGCCGTACGCGTTTGGCGGCGGTCGGCAAGGTTAGCGACTTCACGGGCTACAGCTTAGAAGTAGATTTCGCGACAGCCGGACGTCCCAGCTTCTTCGATACGTGGGGTGAACAACAAAACCTGCCGGTGCTCGGCACGATCCGCATTGGGCAGTTTCGCCAGCCGACGACGATGGACGCTTGGACGAGCGTTCGCCATCTGGAATTCATGGAGCGATCGTTGCCGTTTCAGGCGCTTGATCCCTTCCGCCGCGTCGGCGTGATGGCGTACAACATGAGCGACAGTCAACGTACGACCTGGGCCTACAGCGTGTTTGGCACCGGCTTCACGTTCTGGAATCCCAATTTCGCGGGCGGCGCGAACACGCAATTCGGCGACATCGGTGACAGCCGTTTCGCCGAGCAATTGGGAGACAATGGCAGCGTGTCCGGCGCGATTCGCGCCACGCACCTATTGTATTACGACGAGCCGTCCGAAGGGCGCTACCTATTGCACGCCGGCGGTGGGTTTACCGGCGGTTCGATCGGCGGATCAGGCCCGTTCGCCCACACGTTCATCTCGCAGCCGCTCCCCGAGTTCTTTGTCGGTGATGCTAGTGGTGGCGGCGCGACGGCGGCCGGGACACCTCCAGTCGTCAGCACCGGGCGCATTCTGGCGAGCAGTTATCAGTACTACCACACCGAGCTAGCCGCCAACGCCGGCGCGGCGAGCTGCCAGAGCGAATTCCTGTTCTATGTGCTCGATCAATTAGGGGGCCCGCCGATTTATCTGCCGGGTGCTTACGCGCAGTGCGGCTATTTCCTGACGGGCGAGAGCGCCGCGTACAACAAGCAAGCCGGCGTACTCGACTACAACGTCGTCCCCTACAGCGACTTCTTCGGGCTGGGAAAAGGGAAAGGATTTGGCGGCTGGGGAGCGTGGCAGGTCGCGGCGCGCTGGTCTTATCTCGACTTGGACTGTGCGAATCTGCTTCCGGCGAATCAACAGATCGTCGCCAATGGTACGGCCCCGCAAAACCCGAATTACGGCTCAGTCAACGAGAGCACGGTGGGCATAAACTGGTGGTGGAATCGGTACACCCGATTGCAATTCAACTGGATTCACAGCATGCCGGTCTATCGAAACAACGTAGCGTTGCCCGGCACGCCCAATGCGGTGGTATTCAATGGATCCGCGCCGTTTGATATCTACGGAATGCGGTTCCAGGTCGAGTTCTAACCGTTGCCTGTGTCACTGCTAACGGTTATCCCTGCCGCGTGCGCGCGAAAAGCTGCGTATGCGATCAACGGGGGCCGCGTGGACGAGTGCGCAGCAAAAAGGCCGCCAAGTCTTCGCGGACCAATGCGGCCTTCTTTCTCGTTTGGCAATTACATAGCGCATTCGCGCTTGCGATCAGTCGATGAAGTGTCCTTCGCCGGAGGTGTAATACGACTGCGGAATGCGCGTGCCCCCCTGCTCGCGTTCGACAAAAACGCTGGTGGCGCGCTGAGGCCGTGGCGCCGGCACAGCAACTGGCGGCGATAGCTTGTTGATCTTCTCAAGCAATACCGCTTCGCGGTCGGCAATCTCTTTCAGGCGTTGCGAGATCTCGGCATCGCGTCGCGCCTCTTCGCTGATTAAGCGATAATTGCGCTGCGCGAATTGAACCTCGGTGCGCACCGAAGCCGCGTGCGCTTTCACGGCCTTATCACGATCGGGCAATGCGCGATAAAGTTCGGCCAGTCGGGCATGTTCCGCGGCCAGCTCGTCGTACACCTCGGCGGCGGCCAGAAAGTACTTGTCCCGCGAAGTCGGCGCTTTTCGCGGCGAGACCGTTGGCATTGCCGCAGTACGCTGCGCGATCGCGGAACTCGAAACGACACCCAACAAGCAGAAGACTGCCGAGGTCAACAAGACTTTCTTGGCGCACATAACGCCTCCCTGAGAGACGACGGTTCAAAGTATTCAGTCGAGTTTCTTGAACGTCGGTCTACTCGTTTCGAAGATCACTTTCGAATCGCTTGAAACGGCACTTTGTTCCGGACGAGGAAAGAAGAACTATCGTCGCGACCAACGGAATGTTCCCTTCCTTACCGGTGAATTATACGGTGCAGTTAACACACCGTAGCGGCGACTCTTCATCACCTTTCGACGTCCTTCGGGTTCCATCTTAATCCCGAAAGAATGCCGTGTATCCAGCGACATTCTGTCGTATGCGATGGCCGCTTCAGGTGCGTCGTCTTGTCGCAGTCGGCGGTGCTTTTACCCGTAGCGACGTGTGAAAAGGGGCATTGCTGCGACAAAACGTCGCATCGCACTTCGTGATGAGTTTCACGAGGCACGGGACAGAACTTGAAGGACTGTGACAGCCGTCGAAACACGACACCTGGGAGGCGATCGCTTTTTACCGCCGCAGGGCCCGGCAATTGGCGTCGACGAAGCGCAGCAGCTCGTCCTTCCACACGCCGGCGTAGTCGACGCCAATCCGTTTTGTGCTACGAAGCGGGGGGCGATCCAGTGGAGTGTCGACGAAGAACAGCTCGTTCCCGGTCAGGTCCAGGCCGTTATGCACGCGGGTGACTTGCAGACCACGAGCCAGCCGGCCGGGTCCGATGATGTGGGCGTCCCAATCGCCTAGCGGTTCGGCGCCGCGCAACAGCACGGCCTGCGCATCGCCCTTCTTACCAACCACGACGTTCAGCATGTCGTGGATGCCGTAGATCAGGTAGACGTAGGCGAAGCCGGGTGGGCCGAACATGATTTCGGTCCGCTTGGTGCGCCCTTTCGAAGAGTGCGAGGCGAGATCGTGCGGCCCGAGATAGGCCTCGGTTTCGACGATCCGCGCGCGAAGCTCGACGTCGCCGATGCGGCGCACGAGGATCTTTCCAATCAAGTCCTGGGCGACGTCGATCGCCGGCCGAGCGAAGAAAGCACGGCGCAACTTCTTCGTTCGCGTTGGCCGTGGAGGAGATGCTTTCTTTTTCACGAAGGTTTTCGCAGAAACTGTCGCGAGGATGACGGCTCGGGACTCCCAGTGTGCCATCTCTCATGATAAGCGGCGAGGTGATCACTGAGGACCGAGCGTGATGCGATCAGGCATTATCGCGGAATAGCCGGCTACCGCGGCGGATGGCGGCGCCGCCGAATCGATTCTGGATCGCATCGGCCACGGCGTCGAGCTGACCCTGCTTTTGATGATCTTCGTTGTCGAAGAGCTGCTGCTGCAAGCGGGGATCGGATTGCAAACCGCTGACCCCCATGCCTAACAGCCGGACGGACAACTTCTTGCCCTCGGCATAGCGAGTGAGCAATTCGGCCGAAGCTTCCCACAACTCTTGCGTGACATTCGTGGGGCGAGGCAGTGTCCGTGCGCGGGTCACCGTCTGGAAATCCGCCAGGCGAATCTTGAGGTGGACCGTACGCCCCGAGAGTTCGTGCCGGCGCAGCCGACGGCCGACCTGCTCGGTCAAGTCCAATAGCCACGCACGCAGCATTTCCTGATCGGTGATGTCGCTGGCGAATGTCGATTCGTGCGAGATGGTCTTGGCGTCGCGATCCGGAATCACCTTGCGATCGTCGATGCCGTGCGCCAATTCCCACAGACGCACACCGACGCGGCCGGCCAGATCTTGCAACGATTCCTGGGGCAGAGCGCGAAGCTGACCGATGGTCGCAATCCCCAGGCGCTCGAAAACGCTGCCCGTCACTCGGCCGACACCCCACAGGCGACCGATCGGCAGGGGATCGAGGAATTGTTGCTCCTTGCCCGGCACGACGACGACCATGCCGTCTGGCTTTTCGAGGTCGCTGGCGATCTTGGCCAGAAACTTATTAGGAGCCACGCCGACCGAGGCCACGAGTCGAAGCTCGTTGCGAATCTCGTCTTTGATGCGCCGACCGATCACCTCGGCCTTGCCGAACAGATGTTCGCTGCCGCCGGTGTCCAAGAAGGCTTCGTCCAGCGATAGGGGTTCGACCAACGGTGTGTAGCGCGCGAAAATCGCGCGAATCTGTCGCGCGATGCCCGCGTAAAAGTCCATCCGCGGGGGTAACACGATCGCCTGCGGGCAGAGCCGTCGCGCCGCGGCCGCCGAAATGGCGCTATGCACGCCGAAGCGGCGCGCTTCGTAATTCGCGGCGGCCACGACCCCGCGCGTTTCCGGCTTGCCGCCGACGATGACCGGCTTGCCAACCAACTCTGGATTCTCGCGCTCCTCGACCGAGGCGTAGAAGGCATCCATGTCGATGTGCAGAATCATCGGTCGTGGCTCGCAAGAATAGCGTTGGCGCGCCTAGTCGCGCGGCTTCGCGAATCGATAGATCGTCGTGTGGGGTCCGTCCTCGGGCATCAAATAAATCTCGCCGCGGAACAGCGCGCACCCCTCGCGGCAGAAATTACTGCCGCCGGTTTGCAATGTTCCCTGCGGCTGCCATCGTGACACCAGAGCCAGCGTCGTCGCGTTCAAACGATCGACGACCGGCACAGGCGACATGCCGGGGCGCTTCTCGGTGCCACTGGCCAGGATCAAATCTCCATCGGTTTTCAGGTCCTGGTACGCGGCAGCGCGCGGATTGGCCGATTCGCCCAGCCGTTTGCCAATCAGGCTGAGCCGATAAAAAGTTCTTGCGTCCCAATTCGCGGCTACGATTTCGTCGGGAGCGACGACGGTCAGGCAGCCAATGTGGTCGTCGATCGTGAACGAAGCCAGGGTCTCGAGCGTGGTCGGATCGAGCTTTGCAATCGTCGTGCTGGATCGCGGACGGTATTCCGCAACCGGAACCCAAAGCGCGCCGTCGACCACGTCGATACCGCCTGGATGAAACTGCGCACCGAACGACAGCTCGCGCTGGGCGGTGACGTTGCCCGTGCTGCGTTCGACGCGAAAAACCAGGCCGCGTTTGGCGCCTCGATCGACGCTCGAAATCCAATAATGCTCGGCCGAGACCGCCAGGCCTTGCACGTGCTGCGAGGCAAACGAGAGAGATTGCTTAGCGATCAGCGGCAGTTCCGTCACCTTAGGCGGATCATCGGCCATCGTCGGCCGCGCGGAACTCAGGCTAATCAGTATGGCCAGAATGACGTGCAGGCGAGGGTTCATCGTCTGAATCGCAGGATGCGGTTTGCGGGCTCGTCACAAGCGACGTGGCATTCAGCTTGCGTGACCAGCATACACCATGCTGGCACCACCGGGGCACGACAAGAACCGTCGGATGGGCGAGGACCGTCGTGGCTGTTCAGCGGCCAACAGTCAGTCGTTTTAGCGGGATATTGTGGGAAATCCGGCGATTGGCGACCACGAATTCCTCGTGGCACGTGACTTGCATTGCCGTAATCGACATCGAGCGTCGGTTTTAGACGCGGCACGAATCAAACACTTTTAGCGAGGAGTTACTGTCATGGCTGGTAAAGCTGAAGAGTTAAAAGGGCGCGTCAAGGAAGCCGCTGGTGCCATTACGGACAACAACAAGCTGCGCCGCGAAGGTCAGATCGACCAAGCCGCCGGCAAAGTGAAGCAGGGCGTTGAGAAGGTCGTGAAGAATGTGCAAGAGGGCGTCAAGCAAGCCAACCGGAAGTCCTAAGACGCTGCCGCAGTTCAAGGAACTTTTAACCAATTTAAAAACGGAGTTATCCGATGCCCACTAATGCTAAACGACACGCCCGGACCGCGGCCTCGAATGGTCGGCATGCCGCTCGAACGGTTTCCCGCGATGCGGCTAACGCCGGACGGGAAGTTCTGGAGGGAGTTCGCGAACAGGTTTACGACGTCATGGAATCGGGACGCAGCCAGATCGATGATATGGCGGAATCCGCCCGGGATTCGATTCGGTCGAATCCCTTTCAAGCCATTGCGATCGCAGCAGGGGTCGGCTTCTTTTTCGCGCTCATCATGCGAATTATGCGTCGATTGAGTTAAGGCGTGCCCGAGGGAGGTATGCAAAATAAACTTTAACCACGCCGGGGTGCTTCGCAAACGGAGTCGTCGTGGAAGGTGGGAGGACGGATCATCTATGAAAATGGCAACGCTCAAAGAACTCTTCCTTGAGGAGTTGAAAGACCTGTATAGCGCCGAGAAGCAATTGATCAAGGCGCTGCCGAAAATGGCGAAGGCCGCCACGGCAGAGGATCTGCAGCAAGGTTTTCTCGATCATCTCGAGCAGACCAAGGGGCATGCCGAGCGCCTGGAACGCGTCTTCGAGTTGCTCGATCAAAAACCGCGAGCGAAGAAGTGCAAGGCGATGGAAGGATTGATCGAGGAAGGGAAGGAATTGATCGCCGAGGATGCCGAGCCCGAGGTCCTGGACGCGGGTCTAATCGCGGCGGCCCAACGCGTCGAGCACTACGAAATCGCCGGCTACGGCTGCGTGCGAACGTATGCGGAATTGCTCGGCGAAACAGACGCCAGGGATTTGTTGCAGCAGACTCTCGACGAGGAGGCCGCCACCGATAAGAAGCTGACGCAGTTGGCCGAGCGTATCAACCTGGATGCTGAGCATCCTCAGTCGGACGAAGACGAGGAGCCAGGCATTCCCCACCGCGGCAACCAGCGAAAGCGGAAGCGAGAAGCGGCTCAGGCTCGGTAGGTGGTGTGTGTCGCTCAGGGCCAGTTACCATTAACGGGCCTGTCGGTTCCTGACCAGGGACCCTCAGGCCCGTTTTTTATGCGCCGACCGGTTCTGGACATTGCGTCGAACTCTTGTCCGCTGGGCGCTTTCCCCCACGGTTTTCCGAAAGCTGTCACATTTCGCCGCTCTGATCCGTCTACACTTCTGAACAGGTAAATCGTTACCAGACAGGAGTGCCCGTCATGAACAGTCGCGACGCTGTTACCCCTCATTCTGCCCCACAGGAAACCGACGTGATTGTCGTCGGGGCGGGGCTGGCCGGCCTGATGGCCGCGGCCGTGGTGGCGCGGGCTGGGCGATCGGTGCAAATCGTGGAACAAGCGGGGCATGCCGGCGGTCGCGCGGCCACGAATCAAATCAAGAACGTGCAGTTCAATCTCGGGGCGCACGCCTTGTATGCCGGCGGACATGCGTGCCGGCTGCTTAGGGAAATGCAGATTCCGTTCGCGGGGCATTTTCCCAGCCAGGGAAGGCCATTGCTGTTGCAGCGTGATACCAGCTATCGGCTTCCCACGAATCTGCTCGCGCTGTTTTCCTCGCAGTTACTGACGTTTTCTGAAAAACGGCGCATGACACGGTTTTTCGTGACGATCAAGAATGTCGATGCCCGGCAACTTGATGGCACGACAACGCGCGCTTGGATCGAACAAGCGTTTGGCCGGGGCAATCTGGCGTCATTTATCGCCTCGCTGGTGCGCGTCGCGACCTACGTCGATGATGTCGACCGCCTTTCGGCGGGCGCCGCGATCGATCAACTCCGATTAGCGCTCACCGGCAACGTCCTGTACCTGGACGGCGGTTGGCAGACGATCGTCGCAGGGCTCCGGCAAACGGCCATCGAAAATGGAGCGACGCTGCGCACCAGTTCTCGCGCTGATTCGACCGATACCACTCCCGACGGGCTGCTGGTGCGATTGTCAGGCGGTGAAACAATTCGCGGCCGCACGGTCATTCTGGCAGTCGAGCCGGATGCTGCCTGCCGATTGCTCGATCGCTCCGCTGACTCATTTCTTGTTCGCTGGATGGCCCAGCGCGTCGCAGTGTCGGCCGCCTGCCTGGACGTGGCGCTCGATCGATTGCCGCGTCCGCGCGATCGCTTTGCGTTGGGGCTGGATCGTCCGATGTATTATTCGGTCCATTCTGCCGCAGCACGACTGGGTCCGGACGGTGTACACGTCTTGCACCTGATGAAGTATTTGCGGCATGATCGAGACGAGGCGCCGGAAGCGGTGGGCGCTGAACTCGAATCGTTCCTCGATCAATTGCAGCCGGGCTGGCGCTCGCATGTTGTCGCGCGGCGACTTCTGCCCAGAATGATAGTCTCGCACGCCATTCCGCTCGCGTCCGACGGCGGACTGGCCGGACGGCCGAGCGTCAATTCCGCCGAGATTCGCAACGTGTTTCTGGCCGGGGATTGGGTGGGCACCGAAGGTATGCTGGCAGACGCCTCGGCGGCGAGCGCCGTTTCAGCAGCGCAACAAGCGCTCGAATCCTTGCGGTCGCACAACCGCAGCAGCGGCGACAATATCAGCACCAACAGTGGCAGCGTCGACGACCGAGAAAGCGTGCTATATGGCCGAGCATGATGCGATCTTCGAGGAACAGCGCCCCCGGCTCGAACGCTTTGCTTATCGCATGCTGGGTTCGCGTTCCGACGTGGACGATGTTTTGCAAGAGGCGTTCTTGCGCTGGAATCGCGAGGATCGCGACGATGTGCAATCAGCGGCGGCTTATTTAAGCTCGATCGTGGCGCGGTTATGCATCGACCAGCGACGCGCGATCGATATGCGCAAGGCGACCTACATTGGTCCGTGGCTGCCGGAGCCAATCATCGAATCAGCCGGCGCCGATCCGGTAGAACGGCTGGAGACCGTCGACTCGATCTCAATGGCATTTCTGCTGGTGCTGGAAAGTCTGACGCCGGTTGAGCGTGCGGCCTTTCTGCTGCGAAAAGTTTTCGATTACGGTTACGACGAAATCGGCGCGATCTTGGAAAAGTCGACGCCCAACTGCCGGCAGTTGGTGCATCGTGCCGAGCAGGCGATCCAAGAGCACCGTCCGCGCTTCGAGCCCGACCCGGCGGAAGCCGAGCGAATGACGAGTGCCTTCTTGCAGGCCTGCACGAGCGGCGATCTGGCCGATTTGCTGCAACTGCTGGCCGACGACGCCGTGGTCTATAGCGACGGGGGGGGCAAGGCGACGGCCGCGCGAGCGCCGGTCAGCGGCGCCCTGAACGTCGCACGATTTTTCGTGGGAATCACCAAGAAGATGCCGCCCGAGGCGACGATCAAGCGTGCTCGCGTGAATGGGCAGCCGGGAATCATTATCTCCCTAGCCGGCCAGCCCGTCACGGTCGTGACGTTGGACCTGGTCGACGGGCGGATCGCGCACTGCTACGCGATTCGCAATCCCGAGAAGCTGGCGCGCGTCAACTGATTGCGACCGACCGAATCCATCAGGCGTCCCGCTGCTCGCGGCGGACGGGATCCACGACCGTATCCGGAAGTTCGGCCGGGAGTGACGGCGTGCCGTTTTGATCGATATCGTTCGGCGAAGTGTGCGTTCGCGCCGTGTTATCCACCGGCAGCGACGTGCCCACCAGCGGCAACCGCACGACAAATTCGCATCCCTGTCCTGGGCCGTCGCTGTGCGCGGTAATCATTCCACCGTGCAACTCAACGATGGGCTTCACGGCTGTCATGCTGATGCGGCTTCCGCCTCGCTCGCGAGAAGTCGAGGCCCCCAGGACGTTGCCGGCCTGGAAGACGCGGGCCAATGCCTCGGGCGTAAGGCCGGCGCCGGTATCCTTAACCTTGAGCGTCGCGACTCCTTCGCGCTCTTGCACCGTCAGCCAGATCTGACCGCCGGGATTGGTCGAGCGAATCGCGCTGTTCAGCAAGTTAAAAGTAACGCGTTCGAGCCGCGTCGCATCTCCGTCGATCAGCACGGGATTTTTTGCCAGCGAGATATTCAATTCTCGTCCGGATTGCGCCGCCAACGAGCGCACGCTGCTGGCAGCCCGAGTCGCGATATCCACCAGGTCGACTTTGCGCTTCACCAATTGAATTCCCGCCTGACTATGGCGAAAGGCATCCAGCAGATCGTCGATCAGGCGTCCCAACTGGCACGTCTCTTGCTTGACGACGTCCATGGCCGATTCCATTTCGGAAGCGGTGGCCGCGATGCCGTGGAACGACGCGGCGCTAGCGATGGGAATCAACGGTCGTCGCAACTCATCGGCCAGCAACCCGAGGAAATCTTCGCGGCGACGATCCACGTCGCGCAATTGGTCGGTCAACGAGCCGAGTTCCTGATTCAACCGCTTGCGTTCGGCGGCCAACTCCTGGGCTTGCGTGCCGTACAGCTCTTCATTGCGCCGGGCCTCTTGCCGTGCGCGCCAGAATCTTCCGCCCAGCGCCACGATGGGGCATCCTAAGAGGACATAGGCGCCGACGGCAATAAAATTGTAGCCATCCAGCAGCAGGACGTTGTACCGCGGCTCCATGAAAAAAAACGTGGCCATCGGCAAACTAAGTATCAAAACCATCAGCGCCGGGCCGACACCCCCCAGCCACGCGGTACCGATCAGCGTCGCCATATAGGTCATGAACGCCTGCCGATCGCCGAGGATCGGATCGAGCGCCATGCGAACGAGCGTGGCGACAATCAGCCCAGCCGCGGCGAGCAGATAGGGGCGTACGGCCTTCCAAGTGTCACGAGGTTCGACAGAATCACGGCTCATAGACAGGCTTCACTCCGTAACAGGAAAATCAGCAGTCATTTAGGGCAGAAAGCGCGCAGTTGCGCAAGAATTGTCATCCGACACCGGTCCCGCGAAGTCCGGTATCAATCCGCCCAGAAAGAACAGAAAGGAACCTCGATTTTAATCGTCAGCTACAAGTCCCGCAAACCGATTTAACCCTTTAGGAGAGGGAAAGTAGCGGCGGAATGCCCAGGATTCGCTGAGAAGTTCGGGTTCGCTTTGTGCAGGGTGACGGATTTTCCTGCGATCTCGGCGGCGGATTCTGCCGCGGCTCGCGACTTATTCTGAAGGTCGGCAATGTAACGGCCCGGGAACGGGCCATGATCGTGCCGCAGGGGAACGAAGGAGACAAGTCCTGAGCGACGTAAAACTGGGCCAGTTCCGGTTGGGCTCACGATCCCTTTCTGCTGCGGTGATTCCAGATCACGGCCGGGGCCGGGCCATCGCCTGCTGGCGTGTAGAGATACCCCGGAAGTTAGTCGTCGCGCGCAGGATAGGTGACCGGCTGGGCGGTACGGCGAAAGGCGGTCATGGCCGGGAGTCACGGGGGGCAACCGACGATGCCGGGCAGCGCAACAAGGACAATCCAGCTCCGCCGCATAACGCTGACCCTTTGCCGAACGATAGCCAAAAATCGTGCCGAGTTAACCATTCGAGTTCCCGCCCGCCTGACCCATTTTAAGCTGTCGCGGTGCGGTATAATCCAGCGGTCAACCACCAGTTGCTCCTCGTCGACGAGTTGATCGCTGCCGCGTTCCGCGGGCCACACCGAAAAAGAAGTCATCGGAGTAATCAATCATGTTCCAACTACCTATGCAGGTGTCGCGTCGACGGTTTCTTGGAAGCGCGGCGGCAAGCGCCGCGGCTTTCACGGTGCGCGGCGCCTTCGCGGAGGACCTGGTGCAGACGCCGCGGCAGACCGAGGGCCCGTTCTATCCCGACAAGTTGCCGCTCGATACCGATAATGACCTGCTGATCGTCAACGACGATATTACGCCCGCCATTGGCGAGATCACGCATTTGAGCGGTCGCATCCTGGACGCGCGGGGCGAACCGCTGCGCAATGCCCTGGTCGAGATCTGGCAGGTCGACGGACATGGCGCCTACATCCACTCGCGCAGCGGAAACCGCGACGGCCGCGACGCGAACTTCCAAGGCTTTGGCCGATTCCTCACTGGTTCGACCGGCGAATACTATTTCCGCACGATCAAGCCCGTTGCCTATCCCGGTCGCACGCCGCACATTCACTTCGCGGTAAAAACCAAAGGGCGCGACAAGTTCACGACCCAGTGCTACATCCAGGGGGCGCCGGGCAACGAGCGTGACGGCGTGTATCGCAGCATTCGCGATCCGCAAGCACGCGACTCGGTGACCGTCGATTTCGCCGCGATTCCGAATTCGAAGATCGGCGAGCTGGCGGCCCGGTTTGACATCATCATGGGCTTCACGCCGGAAGATCCGGCTTAAATGACGGGAGCCTCGTCAGAGGCGAATCCTGGTGCGAAGCCGTTCTCCGGCAAGGCTTAACGGCGGTTTCCGCCGACGTAACAGGACATCTGGGCAGCGGGAGCTCTCAATGTCGGGCCAACCGTAATCCTCGGATCGGAACCGGCTGATGCTTGTCAAACTGGGGTGGTTATGGCAATCACATTCCCCCGGATTTTCTGATCCGGCTTGCCCTATTTGCTTTTGCCGGGGAGATTCTTGCTTTCGCCTCGCTCCTAGCGATAGGATTGTGGGTAGCATGCCTACCCTACTGCTGTCGCCGGTCTGACACGCCGACAGCCCACCGCAAGTCAGTTTTGCGCACTACCCCAAAGGTCGAAAGCAAGCAGCGAACTCGCGCGGTCGCTTAGCTCGCTCCCAGAAGACGTCTTTAGAGTATCACGACGTTTGCGTTAATATCCCACCGTTGAGCAGACGGCTCGGACGCCGAGCTACTGCCAGCAACCACTCCCCAATATTGACGAATCCGGTTTCGATCACTGACGCGCTGCATACTCCAGCGCGATTCGATCGCCTGCCACAGCAGATGAAAGGCTGAACGCGAGTTATGGAATTCCGCAAGGTGTTGGCACTGCGAGGTCCGAACATTTGGGCATCGTTCCCCGTGCTCGAAGCCATTGTCGACCTGGGGCCTTTCAAGGATTCGCCTTCCGACTCGCTACCTGGCTTCAACGATCGGTTGATGAGCTGGCTGCCGTCGCTGGTAGAGCATCGTTGCAGCATTGGTGAACGGGGCGGATTCTTTCAGCGTCTGCGCGAGGGAACCTATCCCGCGCACGTCCTCGAGCACATCTGCATTGAATTGCAATGTCTCGCCGGCTCCGAGGTGGGCTTCGGCAAGGCGCGCGAAACCGGCGAACCGGGCGTTTATCGCGTCATCGTCCGCTATCGCGAAGAGGCCGTCGGCCGATCGGCGCTCGACGCGGCGCAGCGGCTGTTCCTCGCCGCGGTACACGATCATACGTTTGACGTGAATGCCCAGGTGACGCAACTCCGGTCGCTGCTGCACGAAGTACAACTCGGTCCGAGCACCCGTTCGATCGTCGATGCGGCGCACGCCCGTGGTATTCCCACGCACCGCTTGAACAGTGCCAGCCTGGTGCAATTGGGCTGGGGTGCCAAGTCGCGCCGCGTATGGACGGCCGAAACCGATCAAACCAGCGCCATCGCCGAAACCATTGCCCAGGACAAGGAACTGACCCGTCGCCTGTTGCGCACCGTGGGCGTGCCTGCTCCCGCCGGTCGCCCTGTCGAAGACGCCGAGGATGCCTGGCGGGCGGCCCAGGAAATTGGCGGGGCCGTGGTCGTCAAACCGCAGTACGGAAATCAGGGGCGAGGCGTCATCACGAATCTCACCACCCGCGAACAAGTGTTGAAGGCGTACGCAGACGCCCGGGCCGAGGAATCGACCGTGCTGGTCGAGAGTTTTGCGCCCGGCGACGATTACCGATTGCTCGTCATCGGCGGCAAGCTGATTGCCGCCGCCCGTCGCGAAGCGGCCCAGGTCGTGGGAGATGGCGTTCATACGGTCGCACAGTTGGTCGAGATCGAAAACACGAATCCGAAACGTGGTGACGATCACGCAACCGCGCTCAGCAAGATCCGTATCGATACAATCGCCATGTCGGTGATCTCCGAACAAGGCTTTACGCCCGACTGCATTCCGCCGCAAGGTGCGCGTGTGCTGATTCGCCGTAATGCGAACCTTAGCACGGGAGGGACCGCGGCGGACGTCACGGACCACGTGCATCCGCAAGTCGCGGCTCGCGCGATCGAGGCGGCGCGCGTCGTGGGGCTGGATATCGCCGGGATCGACGTCGTGGCGTCGGATGTCGGCCGGCCGCTCGAAGAACAGGGCGGCGTAATTGTCGAAGTCAACGCAGGTCCTGGTCTGCGGATGCATATCGAGCCCTCGTCGGGCCGGGCCCGACCGGTCGGCGATGCCATCGTTTCGACACTGTTCTCACCAGGTGATAACGGCCGTATCCCGATCGTGGCCGTCACGGGGACCAACGGCAAAACCACGACGACACGCTGCATCGCGCACATCCTGATGTCGCTCGGCCGGCACGTCGGTATGACCTGCACCGAGGGGATCTATATCGATCGCCGCCGGATCGAAACCGGCGACTGCAGCGGACCGCAAAGCGCTCGCACCGTGCTTGTGAACCCGAAGGTCGACGCGGCCGTGCTGGAAATCGCCCGCGGCGGCGTGCTTCGCGAAGGATTGGGCTTCGACCAATGCGACGTGGCCGTCGTCACGAACATCGGCGAAGGAGACCATCTAGGGCTGTCGGACATCAACACGCTCGAAGATATGGCCCTGGTCAAGCGAACTGCGGTGGACGTCGTTCCGCCGAAAGGTTTTGCGGTCCTCAAGGCCGACGATCAATACACGGCCGGCATGGCGGCGCATTGCCGTGGTTCCGTGATCTTCTTCGCACAAGACGACCAGCACCCCGTGATGCAGCAGCATCGCCAGGCGGGCGGTCGTCTGGCGTATGTCAAAGACAAGCAACTGATTCTGGCCACCGGAGATGTGATTCACTGCCAGGTCCCGGTCGTAGACATTCCGATCACGCGACAGGGTCGCGTCGCCTTTATGACCGAAAACGCGCTCGCCTCGGCCGCTGCCGCCTGGGGATTGGGCATCTCGTTCGCCGACATCATCGCCGGCTTGCAGAGCTTCAGCAGCGAATCCGACATGGTGCCGGGACGGTTCAATGTCTTGTCGGTGGGCGGAGCGACCGTGATTATGGACTACGGTCACAATGTATCGGCGTTGTCCGCCTTGATCGAGGCGATCGGCACGTTCCCGCACGAGCGCCGCTCGGTGGTTTACTCGGCGGCCGGCGATCGCCGCGATTGCGACATGGTGCGCCAGGGTCAAATCATTGCCGAAGCGTTCGATCGCGTGATCTTGTATGAGGATCAATACAAACGCGGCCGCGCTGACGGCGAGATCATGCAGCTGTTGCGAGAAGGGCTTTCGGCTGGACCCCGCGTCAAGGAAATCACGGACCATCAGGGAGCGAGCAACGCCGTTGAAGCGGCGCTCGATGCCCTGCGCCCTGGCGATCTGCTACTGCTGCAAGCCGACGTTATCGAAGACACGTTGGACTTCGTCCGCGACTATCTGGCCAATCATCCCGCGCTGACCAGCACCAGCGGTGAGTCGCTCGAGGACGAGGCGGACAACGTCTCTTCGCCGACCCTGGCGATGAACACCGGCGCCACCGGTTACACGGCTGGGAATCCGAAGGCGGTCTAGGGTTATTCGCCGCACAGGGGAGAGCGCCTGCTTATCCGCCTGTGGCGGATAAGCAGGGCACCGCGCGCAATTCTGTTATCGGCGCTGCTCTAACAATAGCGGCGAGTAATCGCCGTTTAGCAGATCCCGCTTAGCATAGAGCCCGTCTAGCAGAGCTTGCCGGACTTCTCGAGGTAAGTGATCACCTCGTTGGCCAACGTCTCGGCGTCTTTCTTGCCGGCGTTCAAGGTCAACTCGGGGCTTTCCGGTGCTTCGTAGGGATCGTCGATCCCGGTGAAGCCCTTTAGCTCGCCGGCGCGGGCCTTCTTGTACAAGCCCTTCGGATCGCGTGCTTCGCAAACCTCGATCGGGGCATCGACGAAGATCTCGATGAAGTCGCCCGGCCGCATGCTAGCGCGCACGGCGTCGCGATCGCGGCGGTAGGGGCTGATGAACGCCGTCAGGCCGACCGTGCCCGCCTCGGCGAATAGCTTGGCCACGGCGCCGATGCGGCGGATGTTCTCTTCCCGGTCCTGGGCCGAAAAGCCCAGGCCGAACCGCTTGGCGAATTCTTCGCCGTGCCGTTCCTTGAGCATGCCGGGCCCGGCGTTCAGGCCGTGGCGGACGTTGTCGCCGTCCAATACATAGCTGCGGACACCGCGGGCGTGCAGCTTGTGGTCGACCAGGTTGGCGACCGTGCTCTTGCCGCAGGCGCTTAGGCCCGTGAACCAGATCACGCACCCCTTATTGCCGTTGAGCTTCTCGCGCTCGTCGCGGCTAACGCTGTGTTCGTGCCAGGTAACGTTGGTTTCGTTGGCCATTTGGTTCACGTCTCCCGGTATCGAGGGGTGTTGGACCTTGGGAAACCGCCGATCATAACGCGGTCTGCCAGGGGCGAAAAGGGGCCCGCCGTGCTGCGCGCCGGCACCGTCAGGTGCGATTTGCGGCCAAATTAGCCGTCGTCAGCCGAGCAATTTCCGCTTACCCCGAGCACAGAACACGAACCTGGGGATTCGTCAGCGAGGTCGCTGCTCTCTATCATGGTCGTTTCGCGGTAACACCCTGTTTGACGGTATGCGACGTTATGCTGCGCTGGAGAATCACGCTCGGCGTTCTGTTTTCGGTTCTGCTAGCCGGGCTTTGCTGGTTGGATGCGCAAGCGTCGACTCCTGGCGTGTGGCTGTTGCCGCTGGCGCTGCTGATCGCTTTTTTGGCTACCGACGAGCTTTCGCGCATGCTCGCGGCGCGCGCGCCTTCAGCGCTGGGCGCGGTGATCTATCTGGGAAACGTCGCGATCGTGGCGTCGAACTGGGCTCCCCAGTTGATGCCGAAGTTCGCACTCGAGACCTGGACCTGGCCGGCGCTCGCGCTAGCGGGCATCATGATCGCGGCACTGGTGGTGGAAGTGGTTCGCTATCGTGAGCCGGCGCGGCAGACCGAACGATTAGCCCTCGAGGCACTGGGACTGGTCTATATCGGGCTGTTGTTGAGTTTCGCCGTTCAAATGCGCTTTGCCGGACCTCAGGGGGATTGGGGGTTGGCGGCGATCGCTTCGCTAATTTTGGTCGTGAAGCTGTGCGACATCGGGGCGTACACCGTGGGGCGACTGATCGGCCGGCACAAGCTCGCTCCGCGCTTAAGCCCTGGCAAGACGATCGAAGGGGGCTTCGGCGGCGTGGTGTTTGCCATCTTCGGGGCCTGGCTGTCACTAACGGTGCTTTGGCCCGCGATGAGTCGTGTCAGCCCGCCCGCCGTCGCCCCGTGGCAGTGGCTGGGGTTTGGCCTGACCGTCGGCGTGGCGGGCACGATCGGCGACCTGGCCGAGTCATTGCTCAAACGCGATCTGGGGCGGAAAGATTCGAGCGATTGGATGCCCGGCTTTGGCGGCGTGCTCGATTTGCTAGATTCGATTCTCGTCGGCGCCCCGGTCGCGTACTTTTGGTGGCATTACCTGCTCTGAACGCTGCTTGTGCGTATGATGGATCTTGGGTCGCATGCTTTTGCGGACGGTCTTTACCGGTTGAAGGGGCCTCACCCGGCAAATCGTGTTTGACGTAAAGCATGCGGAAATAATGACTTGTGTCATGAGGTCGGACCGAGGCTGTGCGCCCTGGCCGGCTGTGAGTTATAAAATAGCTGAGGACAAGTTCCTTTCCGGTTGCTCCGGTCGTTGACGGCCGTGGCACACTCTGAATGACAGAAGCAACCATCTCGGTGGTCGACGCGAAAGCTCTGCTTTCGCTTTTCGGCACTCGCGACCAGCACCTGCGGAAGATTCGGGATGCTCTGGCCGTGGACATTTCGGCGCGCGACGACCAAATCCACATTCAAGGCTCGGACAATGCCGTGGCTCGCGCCACCGAGGTTCTTGAGCAATTGAAGGCACTGGTGCATCGTCAAGGGACGCTCGAGGCCGACCAGGTCTCGCACATCTTGTCGGACGTGACCGGCCACGCAGCCGGCGCGACGCCCGCGATCGAAGTTTTGAACGCGGGGCGCAAGATCGTGCCGCGTACGCCTGGGCAGGCGAACTATGTAAAGACCATCGCCGAGCACGACATTGTCTTCTGTTCAGGCCCGGCCGGCACTGGAAAAACTTACCTGGCCGTGGCCATGGCAGTGGCCGCGTTAAAGCAGGAGCGAATCCGCAAAATCGTGCTCGTAAGGCCCGCGGTCGAAGCGGGCGAAAGCCTGGGCTATTTGCCGGGTGACTTGCAGGCCAAGATCAATCCTTACTTGCGACCCTTGTTGGATGCGTTGCGCGAGATGATGGACGTCGACCAGATCCGCCGTTACACGGACCAGGATCTGATCGAAGTCATTCCGCTGGCCTATATGCGCGGCCGGACGTTGAACGAGGCGTTCATCATCCTGGATGAAGCACAGAATACGACCGTTGCGCAGATGAAGATGTTTCTCACGCGCATGGGACGAGGATCGAAGATCGTCGTCTCTGGCGATACCACGCAAATCGATTTGCCTCCCCACGCGACCAGCGGACTGGTCGACGCGCAGCGACGACTGCGGCGGATCAAGGGGTTGGCCCAAGTCAGCCTGAGCAATGCGGATATCGTGCGCCATCGCCTGGTGCAGGATATTGTGCGCGCCTACGAGGAAGGGCCCAAGCGGCGCAGTACGACCGCCTAACCCTCTACCATGTCGATCGGCTCGAAGAAAAATACGCGTTCGTCCCGGGTTGTGTCCTTTCGACCTCCGCCCGGCCGTATCGCCCGCTTTTGGACGCAAGCACAGCGGCTCGATGTTCTCATGCGCGTCGGCATGTGCGTGGTCGCGGCCATAGTCCTGTGGGCGGTGACCAAGGCCTGGGAACCGCCGTTCGTCTATCGCGTCGGCGACGTGCTGAGCGAGGATATCTCGCTCGTGATTCCGGTCGACGACGACCCGCAATCGACGGCCAACGAGTTGGTACATGCCGGCGAGCCGTTGACGCCGGAAATGATCCAACTGCTCGAGCGGGATCATGCGCATGAAGTCGGCTTAACTTCGCACATGCACGGTGTCGTCCGTTCGCTGGCCACATTCGGCATGATCTTCGCGCTGTATGCGCTGTGCGGGTACTTCATCTATCACCAGGACCGGCGGCTGCTGAAAGACGTGCGCCGGTTCGCCACGCTGCTGACCTTGATCGTGGTGTCGGCGGCGCTGGCATGTTGGGCCTGGCCTTATCCTTGGCGGGCCGAGATCGTACCGGTCTTGATCTTCGGCATGACCTGCGGCATTGCTTATAAGCGAGAACTCTCGCTGCTGCTCTCAACGTCGCTATTGATCTTTTTGGGGCTGGTCTGCGGTTATGGCCTGGGTGAGTTTGTCGTCTTGGTCGGTGCCACGGCCACGGCAATTCTGCTGTTGGGTCGTATCCGCAGTCGTAGCAAGCTAATCAAAGTTGGCTTTTTCACCGGCGTCGCGACCTTCGGCTTGTCACTCATCACCGGCCTCTTGGAAGGCCAACCGCTCGGGAGTCCGCTGTGGGAGCTGGCTATGCGGAATGGGCTGTGGGCCTTTGCCGCGGGCTTCTTCGTCACCGGTTTGCTGCCTTCGATCGAATCGGTCTTCGGCGTGCTGACCGACATCAGTCTGCTCGAACTGGGTGACGCCTCGCACCCGCTCTTACAAGAGCTCGTGCGCCGAGCGCCAGGCACCTACAACCACTCGATCAACGTGGCCTCGATCGCCGAGGCCGCGGCCGAAGCGATCGGCGCCCGCCGGCTGCTGGTGCGCGTGGGAGCGTACTTCCACGACGTGGGCAAGATGTTGAAGCCCGACTATTTCGTTGAGAATCAAAGTGCCGCCTCGAATCGCCATGATTCGCTGGTGCCGGCCATGAGCACGCTGATCATCATCGCCCACGTCAAGGATGGCGCCGACCTGGCCCGGCAACATCATTTGCCTGAGCCAGTGATCGATTTCATCGAGCAGCATCACGGCACGACGCTGGTCGAGTATTTCTATCGCCGTGCCAGCCAGCAGAACGAAACCAATCCGAATGGCGGATCGGTCCATGAAGAGGCGTTCCGCTATCCCGGTCCGAAGCCACAAACGCGTGAGACGGCCGTGCTGATGCTGGCCGATGCCGTGGAAAGCGCGGCCCGGGCGCTGGTCGAACCGACGCCAGCCCGCATCGAAGGGCTGGTCGAGGACATCGCCATGAAGCGGCTACTGGACGGACAATTCGACGAATGTGGGCTGACGCTGAAGCAACTCCGCGTTGTCCGCGACAGTTTGATAAAATCGCTCACAGCCGTATACCATGGTCGTGTCAAATATCCCGACCAGCGAACGGCCTGAGGCACGTCGACCCAGGCCGCCCTCGCTTCGACCCGCTGACACCTCGACCCTGACACCACGATCGCTGTCGGACCGTGATTCAAATTGACATCAACAATGAGCAGCACCGCATGGCGGTCGACGAGCCGCGTCTGCGCGCGGCCCTGTCCGCGATTCTAGCCGACGCCGGCTTTGCACGTGCCACGATCAGCGTGGCGATCGTGGACGACCCGGCGATTCACGATTTGAACCGCCGCTTTCTGCAGCATGACTATCCCACGGATGTGTTGAGCTTCGTGCTCGAAGAGTCGTCCGCGGGGCTCGACGGCGAAATCGTCGTCAGCGCCGATACGGCCACGGCCAGCGCCCCGCGATACGGCTGGCGGCCCGACGACGAACTCTTGCTGTATGTCATTCATGGCGGGCTGCATCTGGTTGGATACGACGACAAGTCGCCCGCCGACGCCGGCCTCATGCGCGAAGCCGAGACACGATACCTAGCCCGGTTCGACCTGAGCGTAGGCACCATGGCACAAGGACAATTGGTCGGGAAAGGAAACCAGTCTTGATCGCGGGCAGCATGATTGTGTGGGCCGTCGCCAGCTTGCTGGTCGCCTCGATCGCGGCTACCGCCGGCCACGTCTTGCGCGATTTATCGCGCGACGAGCTTGAAGATGCGTGTCGGCGCCGCCGCGCGGACGATCTCGTACGCGAAATCCTGGCCGGCCAGCGACAAGTGGCGCTCGGCGCGGAATGCTTGCAGGTGCTGGCCACCGCTGTGTTGCTGGCCGCGACGGCCGAATTTTTGATGTCGCTCCCGGCCGTGAAGGAGTGGAGCGTCTTATCGCAATTCGGCCTGATCGCGGCCGTGGGCGGGTTGGCCGTGTTGATGGCGAATGTGTGGATTCCGGCCGCGCTGGTCCGACTGTTCGGTCCCTCGTTCATCACCGCGACCTGGGCCGTGTGGCGTGCGGTAAGCCGACTGTTGGCGCCGCTGGTGATCGCCGCGCAACGATTCGAGCTCTTGGGGCAAATGGCTGCCGGCCAGACCCCAGCGGCGCTTGGCGAACCCTCGTCGGACGGCGAGTCGCGCGGCATGCTGGGTGAGTCAAGTCGCGAAGGATCACTCGAGGACGATGCGCGCGAGATGATCGAAGGCGTGATTCAACTCGGCGATGCCGAGGTCGCGCAGGTTATGACGCCGCGCACATATATGCTGTCGATGCGCGTCAGCTTGTCGCTCGACGAGGTCGTAAAATTCGTCATCACCTCAGGACACACGCGAATTCCGGTGTACGACAAGAACCGGGACGACATCATCGGCATCCTGCACATGAAGGACCTGCTGCCGGAACTGATGAAGGCGCCGGCCGAGCGAACCCCGAATGTCAGCAGCTTATTACGTCCGGCCTTGTTCGTCCCCGAGACAAAACGCCTCGACGAGCTGTTGCAAGAGTTCCAGCAGAACCGCAACCATATGGCCGTGGTGCTGGACGAGTTTGGCGGCGTGTCGGGCCTGGTCACGATCGAGGACGTGCTCGAGGAAATCGTGGGCGAGATCGTCGACGAATATGACGAGGACCTGGTCGAAGGCATCAAAAGCATCGACGACAACACGGCCGAAGTGCAGGCCCGCGTTCGCATCGACGAAGTCAACGAGCGGCTGGGGACGCACCTGCCCGAGGACGGCGATTTCGACACCATAGGTGGCTTCGTCTTCAGCCATCTGGGACATATTCCGACGGTGAACGAATCGATGACTGTCGACGATGTTCGCCTGACCGTGATTGACGTCACCCGGCGGCGTATCGAGCGCGTGCGCCTCGAGGTCTTGAATCCCTCGCGCGCGTGAGAGAACGTGTAAGCCCTTATGGCGGCCGAAAAGACGCTGGCCCTGGTATTACGGGCTGTTGAGTTCAGCGAGACAAGCAGCGTCGTGACGCTGTTTACCCGCGATTTCGGCAAGATACGTGGCTTGGCCAAGGGGGCTCGCCGGCCCAAGGGTCCGTTTGAGTCTGCCCTTGACCTGCTGTCGTTATGTCGGCTAGTCTTCCTCCGCAAATCGTCCGAAGCCCTCGATTTGCTGACCGAGGCGAAGCTGGAGCGACGCTATCGGCCGGCAAACCGCGACCTATCAAGTCTATACGCGGGCTACTACGTCGCTGAGTTATTGAACGAGCTCACTGACGACGCCGATCCACATCCCGACCTTTTCGACGCCGCTGACAATACGCTTGTGCGGCTGATGGAAGGGCACGCGCCTGTGGATGTCGTCTTGTTGCGTTTTGAATTGAATGCGCTACGCATGCTCGGGCATCAGCCCGCGCTCGCGCAGTGCGCGGAGTGCGGAAAGGACCTCGCGGCACGAGGCCGCGTGGCATTTGGTCAACTGGCCGGAGGCGTGCTTTGCGAAGCTTGCCGACGCGGCAAACGACAGATCGTTTCGGTCAGCGCGCAGGGAATCAGTGCCTTGCTAGCGCTTTCCGAGTCGAACGAAGAGATGGCTGGCACGATCGTGCTCGAACGATCGATCAGCGGCGAGTTACGTGGATTGATGAATCAGTACCTGTGCAATCTTCTGGGGCGCAAATTGCGCATGCACGGTTACCTGAAAACGAAGGCGAGTTAGCAGCGAACACGGAAGTTGGCATGCGCGCGGTTTTCGGTAAGCACCTGATGAGACTGCTCGCGGCGGCGTTGTGCGCCGCGGCAGGCTGCACCGGCTCGAAGCAGATCGCTTCGGTCGAAGGCCCCCTCACGCCCTATTCGACAGCCATCGCCGCCTCGTCGGCAGGGTCGACGTCGCCAGGTGCGCCGGCGACTCCGGGCGCGAGTCCGGCCACGGGCAACCTGGCCTCGGCCACACCGGTTTCGACGAGCACGGCGAACGATCCTTACCGGTTCGATCCCTCCTCGGTCGATCCGGACCTGCTCGATCCCGACGAAAAGAAGCCGTCGACTTGGGAACGCGTTCAAGAGGCCGCGTCGCCGAAGAAATTTTCCTCTGGCTTCAAGAAAATGATCGGCCGCGGCCCGAACGAGGCGATCGCCCGGCATAGTTACAACATGGCCGATCTGTATTTCCGCGAAGGAGATTACGAAAAGGCCGTCGACGAATACAAGGTTGCCTCGTACCGCTGGCCCGATTCCAGCTTGCAAGAAGACGCCCTGTTCATGCTGGGCGAGTCCCACTTTCAGTTGAACCACTACCCCAAGGCGAGCGACGCCTACCACAAGCTGCTGAAGAAGTACGAGAACTCGCGCCATCTGGACGTCATCATCAAGCGCCGCTTCGCCATCGGCCGCTATTGGGAACAGCGCAGCAAGGACGATCCCGTTCGTGGTTTGAATTTCAAAGACAAGTCGATGCCGGTCTGGGACACCATCTCCAATACCGTGGCGATTTACGAGAGCATCCGCATGGATGACCCCACCGGACCACTGGCTGACGATGCCACGATGGCCACGGCCAACACCTTGTTCTTGAATGGTCGCTGGGAAGACGCGGCCTATCACTACGACCTGATGCGGACCGAATTCCCGCAAAGCGAGTTCCAGCCGCAGGCGCACCTGTTGGGCATGCAAGCCAAGCTGCGCTCCTATCAAGGGCCGCATTACGATGCGCGGCCGCTGCTCGAGGCGAGGAAGCTGGCGCAGACCTTGCAAACGCAATTCGTCGCGCAGATGCCGAACGAGCGTGAAAATATCGCGCAAGCCCTGAAGACAATCGAAGCACAAATGGCCGAGCGCGATTATTCGCTGGGTCAGTTCTATCAAAACAGCCGGCACTACTACGCGGCCCGCTTTTACTACGCCGAGGTGGTAAAGCAATATCCGCAAAGCCGGTTCGCCGACCTCGCCAAGGCGAACATGGATTCGATCAAGGACAAGCCGCCTGATTCGAAGAACGAGATCGAGTGGATCGCCAGCAAGTTCCGCCGCGCGCCGCAATTGCCGCCGGGGGCACCGGGTGTGCCTCTGCAGCCTGGCGCGCCGGCTGGGCCGACAGCGCCGCAAGATTCGCCGATCTTCGCCGGACCGCAACTGACTCCGCCGCCGGGCGCGCCACAAGCACCCGCCGTAGCTCGTCAACCGCAGGATCAGCGATGAACGCGCTTGATACATCCTGGCGAGGCAGAAGCTGGGGGCGATCCGCTCTCGGCACGCTCCTGCTCGCGGTGTCGCTGGCGGTCGTGACCGTGGGTTGCGCGCAATATCGATTCGGCGCTGACTCCCTCTTTCCCGCCGACATTCAGACGGTTTACGTCCCCATGTTTCAGTCCGACAGCTACCGCAAGGGGCTGGCCGAGCAGTTGACCGAATCGGTCTGCAAGGAGATTGAAAAGCGGACGAACTACAAAGTCGTTAACAATCCCAATGCCGACAGCGTCCTCTCGGGGCGCATTTTGAACGAAGTAAAGCGGATCATCGTCGAGGCACCGACCGACGAGCCGCGCGAATCGCAGGTCGAATTCTTCATCGAGGTCACGTGGCTCGATCGGCAGGGAGCGCTGCTTGCCCAATCGCAGAAGGTCCCGCTCCCAGGCACCGTGGCCAATATCAGCCAGACGGCGGACCTGGTGCCGGAAGTCGGCCAATCCGTGGCCACGGCGCAACAAGACGTGGTGACCAAGCTGTCCTATCAGATCGTTTCCATGATGGAGACCCCGTGGTAAGCTCGGCGTGATGAACGTCGAGGCACCACTTGTCTATCCCGGCCAGATTCCTGGCCGCGCCCGCGCCTGGCAATTGAAGACGCGCTCGCTCGCCTTGCCGCTTCGCCCGCTCGTGATGGGCATCATCAACGTCACGCCGGATAGTTTCTCGGACGGCGGACGTTTCGCGGAAACGAAAGCGGCCGTCGATCAAGCGCTACGGCTAGTGGCCGAGGGGGCCGATTTGTTGGATATCGGTGGCGAAAGCGCGCGCCCGTTCGCCGATGTGGTCGAGGCACGCGCGGAATTGCAACGCGTCCTGCCTGTCGTCCAGGCCGTGGCCGAGGCGACGCGCGTGCCGATTTCGATCGACACCTGGAAAGCCGCGGTGGCGCGCGAGGCAGTTGCCGCCGGAGCCGAAGTGATCAACGACATCACGGCCCTCACCGGCGATCCGGCGATGATTGAAGTGGCGCTCGAGACGAAGGCCGGTTTGTGCGCGATGCACATGCGCGGCACCCCGCAAACCATGCAACTCGACCCGCGCTACGATGACGTCGTGGCCGAAGTCTTCGCCTATTTGCGCGAGCGGCGCGACGCGCTGCTCGTGGCCGGCATCGAGCGCGACAGACTCGCCCTCGATCCCGGCATCGGATTCGGCAAAACGCACCAACACAGCCTGACCCTGCTGGCCGCCTGCCGAGGACTGCACGAGCTGGGACAGCCGGTACTGGTCGGGCATTCGCGCAAAGGATTCATCGGCAAGGTGATCCACGACAAGGAAGTCGACCGCACGCCAGGGACGATCGGCGTGGCCCTGGCGCTTGCCCAACAGGGTGTGCAGATCATCCGGGTCCACGACGTGGGCCCCGTACGTCAGGCCCTGATGCTGTTCGAGGCGTCCGGTGGTCTCGACGGCCGGCCAGGACGCATCGACGACTGACGCGTGGGCTTCCCAACTCCCGCGGTTCCGCTAGTCGGTCGGGGCTGAATCGGTTATTATGGTGGCAATGGGCGCCCAAGTTCCCCCTCGGTGGTGGGGATCAGCGGCCGGGCGGATCGCTCCGGGGAATCGACGCGCGGGAAGCATGCCATGGCTCGTAAGATCGTCAATCGAAAAGAATTGCGTAAAGAGGCCGAAGCCGCCGAGGCTGCCGATGGCAAGCCGGCAAAGAAGGTTCCGGCCAAGCGCAAGAGCCGTGCCAAGGCCGCCAAGGACGTCCGCCTGAAGGCCTTCTGGGGCGTCTTTAACCAGTCGATGAAGCGGGTCGCCCTGTTCGATTACAGCGAGCGCAAGGCGGCCGACAAGAAGGCGGCCGAACTCACCGCCTCGGCCAAAACGCCGCACTTCGTCCAGACGGTCAAAGAAGCGATCGCGGAGTAGGGGAAACTGCACCACCCCGCGACTCTAGTGCGTGAGTTTGGCGCGGCGCGGTCTGCGAACTTCTCGTTTCTCACGCCTTCCTGGTTACTTGCCAGGCGCAGCATTCTCGCGCGTAGGCGTGTTCGTTGCCCCCGCGTCCTTTGGCGAACCAGTCGAGCCACCTCCGATGACTAATGGTCGGCGAAACTGCCAAATCCGCAAAAGCTCAGTAAGCGGTTCGTGCACGTCTTCCGTTTGAAGTACGAATAGACTGTCGTGTAGGTTTTCACCGTCGCTAATCGCAGCGCGCACAACACGTATTTCTCCGCAGCCGCCGTTCTCCTTCCACGTCGCGGGTGAAAATACCTTACGTATTGCCGCAGCCATTTGCTCGCCGGAACCCGCCGGAACCCAATATATCAGCGGCCGCATTTCGTTCGGTCCGAGCGGCTCCGTACCAGTGGAATGAGCCTTAATCTGTGCGCGTGCATCGCGCAACAGTTTTTCCAATTCTTCGTGTACAGCTTGTGTCTGAGCGATAACCAAGAACTCATTGTGAAACGGCTCCATGCTGCCAGGTCCGCCACTGTCGTCCCACGAATCTGGCTGAATGGTCGACGAGATCGTGTTCATCAACCCGTAGAATTGCGGGGTCTTCGGCCAAACGGTTTTGACGAGATCACCGACAAAGTAAACCTCAGTCGTTAGGAATTCCCCCGCTATTTCATTGCTTGTGATCTTCAGAACCTCGTTTTGGACAACGAATGTCAGGTCAAAGTCGTTTAGAATCAGCCGTAGTGCCGACGCGAACGAAATCGGCTTGCGGAGCGAGATCGTTACCGGAGCTGCGGAATCGACCGCCGAGTCAGCCAGACCTTTAGTGTCGAGTTGCACGTTGATGTCGAACTTCGCGGCGAAGAAATCGGCCACATCCGAGAGTGGCGTATCAGCAAATTCGACTTTCACCGGCCGACGCAGGATGGCCTCGAAGTCGACAGTCGGGGCCGTTTCTGCCACAGCCGATTGCGCGGGAATCGGCGTATCCTCACCGTCAGCTTGTTGGACGGCAACGACCAAGAACGCAGTGACGATGAACGCGATCCAACGTGACATGAGTCGCTCCTCAATTCCTTGAAAACAGTGCTAAACGGACCCGCGTTTTTAGTCTAATGCGGTGCAATGACCGCGACGAGCTCGGTGCCTCGCCGTTATTCATAGGTTCCTAGACGCCGTAGGCGTCACACAAAATAGCCCAGGGCAACGCCCTGGGGTTTCAGTTCGGTAGTTTCGAAAAAGCCCTGCAAGGGCGCAACAGGTGGAAAGGCCATGAGTTGTTTCGCCCCTACAGGGCTTTTTGCTCATAGTAGATAAAACCCAATCACCCAGGGCGTTGCCCTGGGCTAGCCTGTTGCACACCTACGGCGTGCTCTCGTGCCGTCAGGTCGAACGTATTATGGGCATTCCTTATCGCAGCCGAGGCCGCGGCGTCCGGCTTCGTTACTTAAATTTCGGCTGCTGTGAATGATTCGGCACGCGGAACATTCCTCCGCCCACACCAACGCCTATCCCGCCCCCCACGTTTCCACTTCCGCCTCCCATGCCTCCCCCAATGACGCCTCCGAATTGCCTCGGCCCACCAAAGGGATTGAGACTGGTCATGATTTCAACAATTTGGTCGTGTACCTCAGGTGACTGGCGAATCAGTAACACATCTCCGGTTGGCGGAGCGGGTTGCCCTTGTATCTGCGGCGGCGCTGGGCCGCGACGGTCGACGATGCAAATCTCGCCGTCTCCTCCCTGGTCCTTCCAGCTCGCGGGGCCGATGAGTTTCTTAATGGCGTCGGCCATCTGGCCGCCGGGCGCCGCGCCGACGGAATAAAGTCTGGTAAATAGCTCAGGCTTCTCGGGATTCACGGCGTGACTATGCGCCTTCAATTCTTCGCGTAGCTTTTCGAAGAGCTGCGCTGTCTCGTCGTGAACCTCCTGCTTCTGACTGAATACCAGGTAGTCGCGGTTGAAGGCTTGAATACTGCCCGGGCCGCCGTTGTCTTCCCAGGAATCGGGTTGAATCGTCGACGTGATGAGATTCATCAGCGCCCCAAAGGATGACGTTGCCTCGCGGCGCGCTCTTGCCAAATCTCCGACGTAATAAACCTTCGTCACCAGGATTTCATCAGCCTTCTCTTTGCTGGTGATCGCCAGCGCCTCATTCATGACGACGAAAGCCAGATCGAATTCCTCGAGAATCGTTCGCAACGCCGATTCGAACGAGACGGGCTTAAGCGTCGAAAACGTGACCGGTGCGGATGAGTCGACCGCCGCATCCGTCAGCCCCTTTTGATCCAGCCGGATGTTGATGTTGAATTTCTTACCGCAATGTTCTGCAACGTCCACCAGTGGCGCGTCGACGAACTCTAGATCGACGGGCTGTTTCAAAGCCTTTGCGATAGCGGCCGCGGCACCTGCGTCGGACTCGGCCGTAATGACCGCATGGCTGCCGGCCGATCCCAGCGCGTTCCGATCGATCGTGATTTCTTTTGCAGCCTCGATCGCCTTCGGGCTTTCCGGCTCGTCGGCAGTGACCTGCGACGTGCCGCAGAGTAACAAAATCGCCAAGGCAATCCCGTAAACACGACGTGGTGCTGTCGCTGACATGAATCTGCTCCTTTTCGGACAAGTGACGAACTGGCGATCAAGGATCTCTACGGCGAAATGGCCCTGGCCTTTCTCACCAGGTCCGTGAATTCCAGGCGGTAGCCGTCGCGGTCGGCCCCTTGGCCTGCCTCGGCGAGTTGCAGAACGAGGTCGATGTTGGCACTCCCCTTGTGCGCCGATTGGCGCAGGATCATGCCGAAGGCGGCCACGGCCGCGGCGAATTCGAAATCGTCTCCTGCGGCCGCAATCGGTTGGCTGCGATCCGCAACTCGGAACTTCAGCAACTTGCTCTCATCACCCTCCGGCTCTTTGTAGCGCAGCTTAAGCGTCAAGAGATCGTTCGACTGCTCGGCGGCGGGATTCAGTTGCGGGCTTTGATACTCCAACTTGTCGACCGCGCTCGGTGCGCCCGCCGGAATGACTTCGTAGAGGGCGGTCACCGTGTGCCCTGCCCCGATCTCGCCGGCGTCTTTCTTGTCGTCGTTGAAATCTTCCTTGGCCAGGATGCGATTCTCGTAGCCGATCAGTCGGTACGACTGCACGCGCGCCGGATTGAACTCGATCTGAATTTTGACGTCCTTGGCGATCGTCACCAGCGTGCCGGAAAGTTGTTCGACGAGGACCTTGCGGGCTTCGGCCAGCGAGTCGATATACGCGTAGTTGCCGTTCCCTTTGTCGGCCAGTTGCTCGAGCGTGGCGTCTTTCAGGTTGCCCATGCCGAAGCCGAGCACGCTGAGGAAGATGCCGCTGGCGGCCTTTTCCTTGATCAGCGCGACGAGTTGGTCGGCATCGGTAATGCCGACATTGAAATCGCCGTCGGTCGCCAGAATTACGCGATTCGCGCCGCCCCGAACGAAGTTTGCCACCGCGGTTTCGTAGGCCAGTTGAATGCCCGAGGCTCCATTGGTCGAGCCGCCGGGTTGCAGAGCGTCGATGGCCTGCAGAATTGTCTGCTTGTCGTTCCCCCGGGTCGATGGGAGCACCAGGCCTGACGCGCCGGCATAGACCACGATCGCCACGCGATCGTTCTCGTCGAGCTTGCCGACCAACAGGCGCATTCCCTCCTTGACCAGGGGGAGTTTGTTCGGGTCATTCATCGAGCCCGAGACGTCGAGCAAAAACACCAGATTCGTGGCAGGACGATGGTCGACCGCGATTTCGCGCCCCTTTAGGGCGACGCGCACCAGGCGGTGCGTGGGGGCCCAAGGGCAATCGGCGACCGCCGTGTGCGCGGCAAACGGGACGTTATCTTGCGGCGGAGCGTAATCGTAGTGGAAGTAATTCACCATCTCTTCGATGCGCACAGCCTCGGCCGGAGGCCGACTGTTCTGATTCAGAAAACGCCGCACATTGGCGTAGGAAGCCGTATCAACGTCGATCGAGAAGGTCGAGAGAGGCTGTTGCCAAACCGATTCGAAGACGTTCTCGACGATCGATGCATAGGCCTCGCCGCCGTTTGCACCAACAGCGGGAACATTGTGGTTGTCGACGTCGCCGGGCCGGCGTGGGATTACGAGGGAAAGCTCATTCTGCGGCGGGCGTCCTTGTGTTTGCGACTGTTGCAAGTTTGCGGGCTGCGCGGCGCGACGACGGCCGCCCCCCGCGGCGCCGCCAAACGTCCCGCCACCCATCATCCCTCCGCCCATTCCGCCACCCATGCCAGCGCCCGTTCCACCGCCCATGCCACCGCCACCGCCCATCATCCCGCCACTTACGGCGCCGCCCGTTCCGCCCATCGGGCCATTGATCGGTATGAGGTTCGTGGGGTTTGAACCCGCCAATATCTCCGTGATCTGATCATGCACTTCGCCGGTTTGGCGAATGAGCAGCGAGTCTCCTGCCGTGGCACTGTTGGGCTGCTGACCTTGGGTTGGCGCGCGGCGCTCGACGACGCGAATCTCGCCCTGGCCCCCCTGATCTTTCCAAGTCGACGGCGCGACGAGCGCCTTAATGGCGTCCGCCATCTGCATCCCCGACGCCGTGCCGACGGAATAGAGCCTGGCCGAGATCTCGTCCTTCCCGGCGTTCAAGGAGGTACCGCGAGTTTTCAATTGCTCGCGTAGCTTTTCGAAGAGAGTTACCACCTCGTCGTGGACGTCCTGTTTCTGGCTGACGACGACGAAATCGCGACCGAAAGGGTGAGTGCAGCCTGGACCGCCGTTGTCGTCCCACGAGTCAGGCTGAATCACTGACGTTATGAGATTCATCAGTGCTCCAAATTGAGGACTTTTCTGGGGACCTGTCCTCATCAAGTCACCGACGAAGTAAACCTTCGTCACCATGATCTCGTCGGCCTTCTCTTTGCTGGTGATCGTCAGCGCCTCATTCACGACGACGAAAGTCAGATCGAATTCGTCGAGAATCATTCGCAACGCCGATTCGAACGAGACCGGTTTTACCGTCGAGAACGTGACCGGCGCGGATTCATCGACCGCAGCATCCGTTAGCCCCTTACGATCCAGCCGGACGTTGATCCCTAGTTTCTTGCCGCAGTATTCCGCGACATCCGCCAGCGGCGTATCGGCGAACTCGAAATCGATGGGCTGTTTCAGAATCCTTGCGAAATCGACCTCGGGAGTTTTGTTCGGCTCTCCGAGACCGCCGCCGCCGGGGACTGGCTGGTCGGCGGCAGCCCGCGCCGCCGCGCCGCGCATGCCGCGCAATCCACCGCCACCGCCGCGCGGCTTTTCCTTTGCCGGGACGGACGGGTTATCCGGAGTTTCGGATCCGAACGGATCCACTCCTTCTGCAACCTGCCCAAAAACGACGTTCGTCGAAATCAGGGACACCAAGAGCGCAGCAACTAACGACGTCCACTTGCGTGACATAGAAGCCTCTCCTTTGGCGCGAGAATTCACGGAACCGTGAATGTAGAAATCGGCCAGCGGCAGGCGGTTCCGGGCGCCTGCCTAGCTCTATGCGCGAATGCTACCCGAACTCGCTAGGCAATCGCAAGAAAAATCCGACGGCTTTACAGTCCTTTAATGAGGCACCGAGGCGCCTCTTCCCCGGACGCCGCGCCACGCATAGAGTCAACTAGGAGGGCATCGTTGACTCTCCCCCCGGGGCAGCCCACAATCGCATCTCCGGTCGCCGCGGGGACCGGTCCCCAGGCCGTACCGGGCGCGGCTGCCAGGACCGGTCATGCTGGCCCCCTATTGCGACTCGCTCGGATCCTGTCCCTCCCCGACTCACGCGGAAGTTCGTCGCCCATGGAGTTTCAACCCGGTCTGACTGTCGGCATTGATCTCGGCACCACCTTTTCGGCGATTGCCCACCTGAACGAGGAGGGGAACCCGGTCGCGCTGCCCAACGAAGATGAGGAAGTCGAAACGCCCAGCCTGATCCTCTTAGCCGATTCCGGTCACGTGGTCGTCGGCCCCAGTCGCATGCGGGCCGCGATGGAGGATCCCGAGCACGTCGTGGAACGCGTGAAGCGGCACATGGGCAGTGTCGAGTACAAGCGCACGTTCGACGGCCACGAGATCACGCCCGAGTTCCTGTCGGCGTTGATCCTCAAGAAGCTACGGCAGGACGCCGAGAAGCAGATCGGCAAGATCGGCAATGCCGTGATCACGGTGCCGGCCTATTTCAATGACTCGCGCCGCAAGGCCACGCAAGACGCCGGGAAGATTGCCGGGCTGAATGTGGTTGACATCATTAACGAGCCCACAGCCGCCACGCTGACCTATGCCTGGCACCGCAACGAACTGGGAGCCGCGAAAGCAGCCTTCGATAAGCCGCATCAGGCTCTCGTCTATGACCTGGGTGGCGGAACGTTCGACGTGACGGTCGTACGTTATACACCCACACATTTCCAGGTTCTGGCCACCGACGGCGACGTGCAGTTGGGGGGCGTCGACTGGAACGATCGCATCTTGGAACATGTCGCTAAGGAGTTTCAATCGCGACACAACCTGGACGTGCATAGCTCGCCCAACACAATGCAGATGTTGCGCCACGATTGCGACCAGGCCAAGATCGCGCTGACCGAGGGAGATAAGACTTCGATCATCTGCCGGCACGGCGGCAAGAGCCTGTCCATCCCGATCACGCGCGAACAATTCGAGGATATGACGGCCGACCTGCTGCAGCGCACGGTCGATACGACCGAGCAAGTCATGGAGCAGGCCAAGGTTGAAGCCGGGCAACTTGATGCGATCGTGCTGGTGGGCGGTTCAACGCTGATGCCGAAGGTGCCGCAGATTCTCGAGCAGGCGACCGGCATCAAGCCGTACCAGGGGATTTCGCCCCATACGTCGGTAGCCCAGGGAGCCGCGATTCATGCCGCGATTCTCGAAGCCAAGTATCGCGGCGATAAAAGCGACTTGGCCGACAAAGTGCGCAAATACTTGAAGCAGATCAAGCAAGAGGACGTGAACTCGCACGGGCTGGGCGTGGCGGTCAAGCATCCGCGCACCGGCAAGATGATCAACCACCTGATGATCCGCCGCAACACGCGCTTGCCCGCCGAGGCGAAGCAAACCTTTCACACCAACGCTCCTGCGCAGCAACGCGTGACGGTGAAGGTCATCGAAGGGGACGCGCCCGACCCGGATGCTTGCCTGCTGATCGGCAATTGCAGCATCAAGGACCTGCCGGCGAATCTGCCCAAGGGAGCGCCGATCGAAGTGACTTACGCGTTCGACAGCTCGGGGCGCGTGCGCGTGCGGGCCCGCGACGTGACCGGCGGCCAGGAAGCGACGATCGATATCCAGCGCAAAAGCGGCTTGGACGACACCCAGGTCGACGCTTATCAGAGTCTGGCGAAGGATTATGTCGTGGAATAGACTCGATCCGGCCTAGACGTTCGACGGGAATGGCCACGATGATTGCCCAGGGCGGGGGCCATCGGCCGAGCAGATGTGCGAGCCAGAACAAACACGATTTTCAGTCATCTTGAATCCACACGCGTTTCATGGCGAAGCAGTTAGAAGTTTATCGCGATTGGCTGGGCATCACCGAGACGACCCGCCCTCTGACGCATTATCAGCTCCTGCGGCTGGGCAAGTTCGAGGATGATCCGGCCAAGATTCGCTTGCACTATCGCAAGATGAATTCGCACGTGCGCAAGTTCGCCAGTGGCGACTTCGCGCAGCAATCTCAAGAGCTTTTGAACGAGTTGGCCAAGGCCATGCTCTGCCTGACGGACACGCGCCGTAAAGGTGAATACGACGCTTCGCTGGGCCGGGCCGAGACCAGCAAACGCCGCAAGCACACGTTGGAAGAGATTCTGGTCGGGCGAAAGATCATCGACGCGGCGGCGCTCGAGAAGGCCCGCAACCTGGCCAAGGCGATCAACCTCGAAATCCGCGACGCCGTGATCCAGCAGAAGGTCCCGGCCGACGTCGTGATGATGGCCTACGCCGAATCGCTGGGCTTGCCTTATATCGACTTGGGCGATGTCGGAGTTAGCGAAGAATTGGCGCCGAAGGTGCCGGCCGTGCTGGCGCGGCAGCATTCGTGCGTGCCGGTGCTAGCCGATCATGGCGAATTGCTGATGGCGTCGCCCAACCCGCTGGTTCCGGAAATCGAAGAAGAACTGCGGTTGCGAATCGGCATGCCGGTGCGGACGATCATTTGCACCCCGGCCGAGGTCCATGCCGCGGTGGCCAAGTATTACCCGAAGGAGGCCGCGGCCGCACAGATGCATGCCGGCGTCGCGACCGGCGCGTCGCTGGCCAGCGTGGAAACGCCCGCGACCAAGGCGACCAAGGCGACCAACGCTGCCGCGGCTGATAATGGCGAAGCGGCTCCCACCGCCGACAAGGCAACGATGAAGAAGCGCAGGCAGATCGGCGCCGGATTCGGCTTCATGTGGGCCTTCATGGGGCTGGTCATGTTCGGCACCTTCTTTCCCCGGATCGCTAAGAATTGGGGCGTGGGGAGCACCATGAAATTGGTCGGCATAGCGCTCGTTGCAGGGGTAGTCGCCGCCGGGATCGGTTCGATCATCGGCGGGATGTTCAAAAAGGCGTAAAGCAGGCGGTCATTTCGGCGGTTAGCCGAGTACAGCTTGCAGCTTTTCCGCGGTCGCCGTACTGCCGAGTTCTGCCTTGCCGAAACCTTGGATTGCGCCGGCCGCGATGGCCGTGGCCTGCGCGTCGGCGTAATTGCTGACCAGCATCACCGGCACCGCGGAGAGAGCGGCGTCGCCCTTCAGCGTGGTCAAGATTTCCATGCCGTCCGAGTAATCAGCATCGAGCTTGCGATTGATAAGCACCAGGTCGATCGGCTCTTTCCGCATCTGCGTTAGCGCATCAGCGAGTCCGTGCGCCTGTACGACCACGGCGCCAAATCGCGATTCCAGCAACCTGCGGATCGCGAAATGATCCGGCACACACTGGCCAACATCAAGAACGCGCTTGGGCATTGTTGCACTCGCAGCTAAGAAGATCAGATCGTCCGCAGATTGCAAAGATTTCGCAGACGAATACGAAGGAACGCCAACTACTTCTTCAAATCTGCGTCCATCTGCGGATCGCTCTTCCGAAAAGACTCCCCACGGGGCGTCTACTTATCTTTGCCTTCCAAGTTTTCGATTGCGAAGAGGTGTGTCTTATTGGCGATGTACAGGATGTCATTCGCCACGACCGGCGTGCTGTACACCGAATTGCCCATGTTGTTTTCGGCCAGGATATCTTTTTCCTCTCCCAGCTTGAACACCGTGACCTTGCCTTCTTCATCGCCGATGAACACCTTGCCATCCACGATCAGGGCCGAGCCCCAGGTCGCAGCAAACAAGTCGTGCGTCCAATACGGCTTGCCGGTAATGGCGTTCAAGCAATGGAACAGGCCGCTGAAATCGGAGAGGTATAGCAGGTCGTCCTTAATCACGACACTGCCGCAGGTGCGGTGCATCGTCTCTTCGAATTCGGCTTTACCGTTGCCGTTCTGATCGAAATCGGCATAGTGCCAGACTACGGCCGAGTTCGGATTCGGTCGGGCGACCTCGCCCTGGGTTGCGTCGACGGCCTGCAACCGCTTGTGCGGGATCGGCTTGCTCAGGTCCTTCACGTTGAAGGCCAATTCCGAGCTCACGTCGCCACGCTTGGTCGGATCGATGCACCACAGATGCCCAGGGCCTTCGCCATGTTCGGGGTCTTGCCCTACAGCCAGGTAGACCTTGTCCTTGTAAACGACCGGTGTGGCGATGATTTCGTTGCGTGTGCCGCGTCCGCCGAGGATGTATTTCGATTCCTTCGGGTTGGCGTCGAACTTCCATAACATCTCGGCCTTGCCGCCGGGCGTGGCCTCGCCCAGAAAGCTGTACAGGTAGCCGTCACCGCCGGCGAACATCACCTGCGGCACGCCCCCCAGCACGGCATACGTCGGGCTCGACCATTGGCCATGCAGGATGTTCATGCCGGGCGAGCTGTCGGCCCACAGCACCTTGCCCGTGTTCTTGTCGACGGCCAGGAAACTGGGCGCTTGCGGCGCGGGTAGGTTGACGTGCGATTCGTCGACACCGTTCGAGGTGCAAACCCACAGGATGTCCCCCGTGGCCGTGATTGAGCAACTGCACATGTTGTGTTGCGACACGCCGAGCTGCGTCATCATGTTCAACGACCAGATGACGTCGGCCTCGTCCTTCTCGGTGTTCGTTTCCGAAGTGAACGGACCGTTGTTCTTGCCGTCCAGGAAGCCTTCGGTGTCCAGGCAGAGCACTTCGCCGCGGCTAGTCACGAACCACAATCGCTTGCCTTCGACATACGGCGCACAGCAGATCCCTTGCAGCGGCCAGTCGTGGACACGCCCCGTGGGGAGCTTCTCGCTGGAGTGCTGCCAGAGGAATTTGCCATCCGCTTCGTTGAAGCACAGCAGGCAGCCCAGGTCGGTCTCTGCCGGATAACGCTTTAACCAGCCGGCGCCGTTATTGGTGCCGACCCAGATCTTGCCGTCGGCCACGACCGGGTTGCCGTAGCTCTGCGAGCCGAGTTTGGCGACCCACTTGATGTTCTTGCTGGTTTCCTTTTTCCACTCGCCGGTCTTGGCATCGAACTGACCCGGATCAAACTCCGCGGGAATGTTCTTGCCGACCGGAGTGTTGTTGCGCGTCGAGGAGCCGGCCCATTGATTCCACCAGCGATTGCTGACTTCGGGCTCGTTCGACTTGGCTTTATCGGCGGGCTTCGCGTCCGCTTTGTCAGCCGGCTTGGCCGCGGTCTTTGTCACGGGTTGCGGGACCGCCTTCGCGGCGGGAGCCTTGGCCTGAGCTTTCTTGGCTTGTTGGGCCGATAGCTCCTTTTGGGCCACGAAACCGACAGCCCCGACCAGAACCAGCAATGCCCCGATACGCAAGGATTTCATGATCGTGTTATCTCGCAAAGAATGACCACGTTGCCAAGTTTTGCCCAACGGCATCTGGCGACGGGTTGTAAAGTCTAGTTTTCGATCAACTCTCAAGTCGTGCGAACACGGAAAATGCCTATTTTGCCGGCGACGGCGTGACCGTGATGTTGTCGTAGAACAGCTCGGCGTTGCTGGCGTTACCGAACAAGCCGGGGCTTCCTTCGAGGTTCGGCGCGTCGTCCTCGGCCTCAATGGTCCAGGCCGTCGGCTCGCCTTCACCACGCGGCCAGACCTTCCCCTTGAGTACGGCCTTGCCGTCGACGACGTTCGCCTGGAACTTCATCGTGTACCAGACGTCGGGCTTCCATTCGAAGGGAACCGATTTCGAAAAGCGGTCGAGCACGGCCGTCCAGCTACGAATTTGCACCTGCTGGCTGGCACCCATCAGGTCTAGCGTGTAGCGCTGCGCGATCAGGCCGATGTCGGGCATCTTCCCGTCTTTCTCGCCCTCGGCCGGCTTGCCATCTGCCGGCTTGGCGGCGGCGGTGCCCGCCTCGTCCTTTTCCTTGTCGGCCCCATCGCGATTGGCGGCCAGGCCAGCGGCCGGCACATTGACAAAGGCAATGCTGCCGCGGACGTCGGCCTGAATCGTGTAGTCGTGCAGATTCGTCGGGCCCATCCAGGCCTGACTGCGCGTGCCCTTGGGAACCGTCGTGATCTTGGCCATCACGTGCTCGCCGTCGAGATCACGCGGCACGTGACGCACCCGCGCCCCGACCCACGTGACCGGCACCTGGCCATCCTCGAAATCGAACTTCCACGGTAGCGGCGGTTCGATCCGCACGCGGGCTGTGCCCGTCAATTCGCCCACCTTGGCCGTGACAATCGCGGCGGCGTGACCGTCGATCGGCTTCGTCGTGAGCTCTCCCTTTTGGTCGATCTCGGCCGGCCCCTGTACCGAATAGGTCGCGTCACTCTCTTTGATCAATTGCCCCAGGGCATTGAACAGTCGCGTCTTGAACACGACCTTCTCGCCCGGTTTGACCAGCGCCTCTGCCGGCACAACTTGCAATTGAGCGGGGGTCGTGTCGGTCAGTACCGCTTCGGCCGGCGGCGCAGGAGGAGGATCGGACATGGGCTTCGCATCTGCGTTGCCAATGCAATACATCGCGGTCGTGGTCGGCAGGTAAATCCGGCCGTGCGAAACGGCTACCGAACCGTAGATCTCTTCCACGTTCGGGAAACGTGTACGCTGCGCGATCTTCACGCCGTCTGCCGTCGGCTGCAGAACGTGCCAGGCGCTGGTCGTACAGGCGAAGATTTTGCCGTCGGCGAAAACCGGACTGGCCCGGGTGATGGTGCCCAGCAGGCGCTGCTTCTTGCCGACGTCTGCGCCGGTCGCGGCGTCCAGGACATAGACGATATTCGAATCGTCCAGAGCGTAAATGCGTCCGTTTAGTAATAGCGGCGAGCTCCGGCCCACCATGATTTCCTTGCGGCGCCACTTTTCGTTCGAGGCCGTGATATCGCCGGTGCCGACGGCACTATACGCGCCGAAGGCCCCCATCGTGCTATCCTCGCGGTTCTCTTCGCTTTGCCCCATGTAGACGATATTGTTTTCGACGAGCGGCGAGACGTTCAGGCCGCGCAGCGAGAATCGAAACGACCATACCGGTTTGCCGGTACGCGGCTGGAAGGCCCACACCGAACCATCGCCCGAGCCGAAGACCATCAGCGGCTGCCCCTCGACCACCGTCAAGAACGGCGTGCTGTAAGTCGTATCGTCGGGCAGAGGACGAGTGCCGTTGATCCACACCAGCTCGCCCGTCGCTTTGTTGAACGCCATGAAGCGATGCATCGGACGCGCCAGCTCGCCCCAGCCGGTGGTCACGGCGCTGATGATGACCAGGTCGTCGAAGACGACCGGCACGTTCGTACGACCGCCGTAGGTGCTGAGCAGGCCGAATTCTTCGCTGAGCGAGCGGGACCAGATCGTCTTGCCCGTGTCCCCGTCGAGGCATTGCATATAGCCGCAGACGCCCATCGCGTAGACGCGTCCGGTGGTGGGGTCGCCGGCGCAACAGCTCCAGGCGACGCGCGTGTCAGGCACGTCGGACAGGTAGACGTTGAATTTGTTTTCCCACAGAACTTTACCCGTGACGGCGTCAGCGCAGATGACCTTTTCGCCTTCGCCGTGCGTGCCTGGATCGCTGCTGGCCAAAGTGTAGAGCTTGCCATGCATCACGATCGGAGTGCTGCGCGTCCGCAACTCCGGGTTCTGCCAGAGTAGGTTCTTGCCGGACTTGGGGTCCCAGGTGTCGGGCAAACCGGTCTCACGAGAGATGCCGTTTTGCTCGGGGCCACGCCAGTTCGGCCAATCGAGCGGGTCGATCTTTTTCAGGGCCGGGGCCGACTTACCCGGCTCGTTCTTAACGGCTGCGGTTGGTGTCGCGGGCTTGGCTTTGGCAGGCGCGGCGGCCGCCGCGGCTTTCGCCTTGGCTTTCGGCGTTGCTTGTGCGCCTGCGTCCGTCGCAGCGGTCGCAATCAGGCCGAGGGCGGCAACGCAGGTCAACAGTCTGGCGAATACGCTGGATCGCATTGGGAAGGCTCACAAGAGGCCGGGTGGTCCGGATCGGGGCGGGCTGGATCGCGGGTGCGGCCCGCTGACGTCGCATGATCCTTGCATTCGGGTGCGACATCCCAGGACGCGTACGCGTCAGAATCGTAGCCACTTAAAGGATAAGGCACCGCGCCCCCCCCGGCAAGCGGCCCTAGAGGCGCGCAAACCATACGTTAGACGCGCGTGCCGAGGTTGATGCGACGACAGAATCATGCCCGCCTTGGCTCACCAAGTTCTGATCAACGAAGATGTTGCGAGGTCGCGCAATACTCGGCTATGCCAGATGGCCTATGGACGAAAACACCCGCTCTCGTGGCACACGACAGCGGGGGGGATCGCGACGCGATCCGTGCGGCCGAGGCGGAAGTTCGCTACGCGCTCGCTTCGTCGATCGGCGTCGCGCCGGGCGGTGGTGTGCCACCCCCTTTGCGAATGTACCCGGCCCTGGCACGCGCGTATTCGTCGGGCGTGGGGTCGACTTCCGTGGTGACGCCACCGGCGGCCGCGGCCTTGAACATGCGTTCCAGATAGGCGCGGCACCAGCCGCAGCCGGTTCCGGCGCCAAAGCATTCGCTCATCTGACCGGCGCGGCGCGGCTTCTCAATGCGCACGAAGTTCGCCAGCTTGCGCTTCGTGACGTGAAAGCAGAGGCAAACTTCGTCGTCGAGTTCCATAAGCCGTTTACTCGCTGGCCGTGGCCAATCGTAACGCAATGCGACACGCGCGGCGGAACTCGGCCAGGTCCAACTGCCCGGTCACCATGTGGGCGTTCAGTTGGCCGCATCCCAGCGTGACAGTGGGTATGCCGCGCGCGGTGAGCCAATTGGCATCGAGCCCACCGTTCGAGACAAAATGAAACGGCTTGCCCCCCGTCGCTGCCACGGCGGTTGCCGCGGCCGCGATCGATGGATCGCCTTCTGGCAAGCGGAACGATTCGTAGTCCTGACGGTGTTCACACGTGGCTTTGCCTGCGGCGCCGGTGACGCTGCGGACCTCGCCGGCCGCCTTCTTGAAGGCGTCGATGATCGCGTCACGAATCGCACGGCGAAAGACGGGATCATGGCTGCGTGCTTCGGCCTTGAGATCGACGCGATCGGTCACGACATTCGTCGCCGCGCCGCCATGAATGACGCCGATATTGCTCGTGCCGCGATTGTTTCCCTTGCGGACGTCCCCCAGCCAGCCGCCGCGCTGTAGTTCGGCAATCGCCAGACCGGCAATCGCGATCGCGCTGACGCCTTGTTCCGGCGCACCGCCGGCGTGGCTGGCGATACCGTCGATCGTGATTTCCAAACGATAAGCGCCAGTCGCGCCGACCGTTAGTTTTTCGGCCGATCCACCATCCCAGTTGAAAGCCAGTTTCGGCTGGCCTAGCAGCGCCAGATTCGCATGCCGCGCGCCGAACAGCCCGACCTCTTCCTGCACGGCCCACATGAAAGCCAATGGCGGATGCGGCAGTTTGCGTCGCAGTATCTCGGTGGCCGCCGTGAGGATCACGGCGCAGCCCGCCCGATCGTCGGCACCTAATCCGGTTTGCTTGACCGCGGAGTAGACTCGTTCCCCTTTGACGACCGGCTTTGCGCCGGCGCACAGCGGTACTGTGTCCATGTGGGCCATCAGCAACCGTCGCGGCCCGCGAATCGTGCCGGGAAGGCGCAACACCAGGTTACCGACCTCGCCTTTCAGCGGCGTATGGCGATGGGCCTGATCGCCGCGAATCGCCGAGGCCGGCGCACCAGCGGCGCGCAACTGATCGATGATGAACTGCCGGACCAGCCCCTCCTCGCCGCTGCGCCCGGGAATGGCCATCAGCGCCAGCACCAGTTTTTGCGCGGCGCGCGCATCAGGTTCCGCGGTCGCCGGCAGAACCGGTTTAACGATACCAGGAGTTCGACCGGTGGAACGGGATTTAGAACGCGCGGTGCTCATGAGGGAAGACCTTTGGACCTTGAGGGAGCATGCCCAGCGACGACGGACAAATCGGCTCCCGACAACATCCATCGTACCGATTGGCGAGCGTTGCGCCAGGTGGGAACACCGTGACCGCGAGAATCTATCCTCAAACTCCCCTTGACGGTGCGCTTACCGAAGTGGTATTTGGTTAATGAAATTTGGATAACCAAATAAGGATCTCTGCATGGCACGTCCGCCCGCAAAGGAATTGACCGATCGCGAGCTGCAGGTGATGCAGGTTTTCTGGCAGCACGGCGAAGCGACCGCCACCACGGCACGCGACCGGTTGGCGGCCGATGGATTGGATCTCGCTTACGTGACCGTCGCCAATTTGACGCGAACTCTGTTCGAGAAGGGCTTCCTCGAACTCACTAATGACGAGCGACCCTACGCGTACCGGGCAACCAGGTCGTTCGAAGAAGTGTCGCATAACCTCGTCGGCGACCTGCTGCGGCGCGTCTTTCAGGGCTCGCGCGAGCAGTTGCTGCTTAACGTGCTGAAGCGCCGGCGATTAACCGTCAAAGAGCGGGCGCTGCTGCGGGACATTCTCGAGGAGCAGGGCCCATGAGCACTCTTGGTTTGGCGATTCTGCTCGGGTCGATTCATGCGTCGATTGTTGCGGCAGCCACGATCGTGGCGCGATTCTGCTTTCCTCGCCGGTTGGCCGCCGGTCGCGTGACGATCGGCCTCGTCGGCCTGGTTTGCATCCTGATCGTGACGGCCCTGGCGTTTGCGCCGATTCCCGGTGTTTGGCCGGAAAGTGGTTTATCGTTGGCAAGCGATCTGTCGTCCGCTCGGCGCGCCGATAAGACGGACGTAGAAGATCGCGTGGCAATCGATGCCGAGAGAGAGGCGACACAGTCGTCCGGCGTTCCAGCCGACGCTGCCGAAACGAGCGTGCAGGTTCCCTTGGCGTGGCTGCGGCGTATTGAGCGCACGGCGACTCGATCCGTGCCATTCTCGCATCGTGCGCGTGTGGCGGCCGTCACGATCCTGGCAGGCGGTTCGGTCTTTGGTCTGCTGCGGCTGATGTTGGCCGTCCGTTTCGTGGCGCGACTGCGCCGCACGAGTTCGCTCGTTACGGACGAGTCCATAACGGTCCTGCTCCGCGAATTGGCGAATCGCTGTGGCTGCCGTCAGAAGATCGAGGTACGCGCCACGGCGCAGCAGGTCAGCGCCAGTGCGTTCGGCTGGTTGCGCCCTGTCATACTACTGCCGAGTGACTGGGTAGAGTGGTCCCAAGAAGAACTTGCCGCCGTGCTGGCCCACGAGGTGGCCCATGTTCATCGAGGTGATTACGCGCGCCGCGTGGCGACTTTTATCGGCGTGGCGATTCATTTTTATCATCCGCTGGTGAGAAGTGTGGCCAGGCGACTGGCCGCGGATCAGGAGTATGCCGCGGATCAACTCGCACGCGACCTGGTCGACGATGCGCAAGCCTACACGCGCGGCTTGGCTCGCCTGGCGCTACGGTATCACGAATCAATCATCGACGAGCGCAGCTGGTCGAACGTTTCGATCATGCCCCGTTCTTCGGACTTTCTAGCAAGGAGGCTGGAAATGCTGCGTGTTAAACAGGCCACGGCCGATGAACAAGGAGCAGGACGCGTCTCCTTGGCGGTGTCAGGCTGCGTCGTTGCCATCGCAATTGTTACGGCGTTTCTTCGTGGCGCCGCGACAGCCGACGACCGCGCTCAGTCGGCGGCGACGATCGGCAAAGCGGTTCAACCGATATCCACGGAAAACGCGGCGACGATCGCTGGTGGCGCACCTGGCACCGAGCAATCGCTATTCGAGCGCGCGGATTTTAATCCCACGGTAATCGGGCTCGGATCCTCGGGCGGATTCCTGATTCGCGTCGGCGACTTTCTTCGCCACCCCGAGGTTCAACCACATGTTGAGTCGATTAACGGCTGGCTGCGTGTCTGGCTGCGAGACCTGATTGGCGAGGCCGCTGCCACGTTCGACATTCGCGAGATCGAGTGGATCGCCGGTGACCTGATAATCAAGGCACGCCCCTCAAGAGATCCCATGCGAAATGGTGAGCTCACGTTGGGCTCGAACCGAATCGTGATTCGTACAGCGCATTTCGGCAACTGGCGACAGGTCGTGCTCGACGAAATACCGGGCACGACCTTGGAACATTTCGAGGGGAAGCCGTACGTGCAATTCCCTTCGCTTCCTGCGTTTGGGCCCGCCCCGTTGCGCATGCGTACCCCCGACCCTCGCACACTCATTTATCGCGTCGGTACGATACCTGATCCACAGGAACCCGGCGATGAGGAAAAGCTGCTGCGCAAATTCTTCGACGACACGCCGAACCCGTGCCCCTGGGCAAGTGCCTGGCGCGCGGTCGACGGCGGTCTCGTGACCGTGCTGTTCGACAACAGTGCCGTGGGATGGCCCGAATTAGCCGCGGCGCGGGAGGACCATCCAGAGCTCATCGAACCGCTCGCTCGCAAGACGAAGTTCGTGGCACTTGGGGCCGATTGGACCGACCTAGGCAATCGTACGGGAGTGCGCGTGCGCGCCACCTGCGAGGATGCCGACAGCGTGCGCGAGATCCATCTCGCCTCGATGACGCTTCTCTCGTTCTGGCCTGGGCTCGTGCTCGAAGGAGGCGACGCCATGGCTCCCTACCAAAAGCGCATTCTGCAGTTCTTTTCCAGTGTGAAGGTCCAGCCCAGTGTTGACGGCAGCGAAGCGCACTTTGTCCATGCAACGGCTGAAGTAACTTGGGATCCGCATGAATTTGCCAAGGCTCTCGGCCTCTCCAGCACATGGCTCCTGGATCCGACCGAATGATGCGCCCGGAGCCCGACCGCGGACGTGTCTTGCCAGCAAGTCAGCGCTCTCTATGCTGAGTCGCTGGCGAGTTAGAGAGTCTCGGCGTGATTGTCGTGTCGACGATCGCGCGCGCGGCCTATGTCCTGCTTTGGCATTATTCTCCATGCGATTCTTTCTGGCCGGAATCATGCAGGGGTCGCACTTAGGACCACTGTTGCACAATCAGGATTACCGCGCGCGGATCAAGAGCTTGATCGTCGAACATATTCTCGATGCCGAGGTCTACGACCCGCTGGCCGATCATGCGGACTCGCTGGAGTACGACGATCACCGCGGACGCGAGGTGTTCTTTCATCACAATCAAATGGCCGCCGAGGCCGATGTTTTACTGGCCTTCGTACCACAGGCTTCGATGGGTACGGCGATCGAGATGTGGCAAGCGTATCGCAACGGTCGCGCTGTGATTACGATCAGCCCGCTGGCGTTGAATTGGACGGTGCGATTTCTCAGTGATGAAATCTATGCGACTGTCGAAGAGTTCGAAGCGGCTCTTGGTTGCGGTGCGCTGGCCCGTCGTTTGACAGAGATTCTCGCGACACGCGCACGTAGCTAGGCTTCCGGCAACGCACCGAACGACTTCTAAAAAGCTTCGCGCCCTTAACAATTCTTTCAGGGCGAATAACGATTGTACGGGCGAGTATGCCGAATGGCTTACCACGTAATCGGGGTGTGAAAATACCTGGGTTTTCCTGGAAATTGCATCTAAGTGCATACGCAATATTGCACTCGAGCAATGTCGTGAAATACCGCGAATTTTTCAGCGCGACGCGCACGTTTTCGAACTAGGATTCGCGATAGCTGATAAGTAGCGCATGAGCACGCAGCGCTCGACACGCACACGCTGTGCTCACCTGAAATTCGATGCGCGAAACACGGCGGTTCGGGGGGCATTCAAAAATGTTGACATGCGCGGATGCCTTCATGACGTCGTCGATTTGCGCGGTCCCTGCACGGGACCTCAGTGGTGATCAAACAGGCGCGTGGTCGCGCATTCTTAGCGAATGCGGACTGCTACAGAGCCCTTATTTGCGGCCAGAATTCGTGCAGGCCCTGGCGGCTGTGCGAAATGATATCGAAGTGGCAGTCGTCGAGCACAACGGCGAGCCGGCGGCATTCTTGCCGTTTCGTCGCATGCCATGGAACGGGGCTCGCCCCGCCGGCGGATGGCTGGCGAACTTTCAGGCGCTGATCGCGCGCCCCGAGGCCGAAATCGATCCCTTGTCGATCGTGCGGGCCTGCGGTCTTCGCTCGTGGCAGTTCGATCATTTGCTGCGTCCGCACGCGGGATTAGAACCCTACGTTTGGCGCGCTTGGGAATCTCCCTACGCGGACCTGTCAGACGGTTTCGAGGGCTATTGCCGCCGCCTGCGCGTCGAGCGCAAACGCCTGACCGAATTAGAGCGGCAGCAGCGGAAGATGTCGCGCGACCTGGGCGAAGTGCGCTTCGAGTCGCACGTAGATAGCCGCAAGATTCTGTACAAGCTCTTCGAGTGGAAAGGCGCCCAGTACGACCGGACGCGCGAGCGGAATATCTTCGCTTCGCCCTGGGTCTGCGAGCTGTTGGACTTGCTGCTGGAATATCAGACCGACGAATTCGCATCGCTATTGTCGGTCTTGTACGCCGGCAACCGCATCGCCGCGATCGCCTATACGTTGCGGTCCGGTCCGAATTTGCACGGCTGGTTCACCGCGTTCGATCGTGAGTTGTATTCCTACTCGCCAGGCATGCAGCTGCTGATGGAGTTATTCAAGGCCGCCGAAGGACTGGGCATCAAGCGCGTCGATCTCGGCAAGGGTCCGGAAGGCTATAAGCGACGATTCATGACCGACGCCACGCACGTTTACGAGGGAACGGTCGACTCGAACTCATTGGTCGCGAATATTCGCCAGAGCTGGTGGCACACCAAGGATTGGGTGCGCGAGTCGCGACTGGCGTCGACCGCTCGCGCATCGGCGCGCCTGGTGCGCGGCGTGCAGGGCTGGCTGGAAATGGGCTGACGCGTGCTTCCCGAGTGCGAGCCCCGTGGCCGATGCCAGCGTCCGACCGATGGTGCCTACCCCCGACCGATTTTGCGGGTTGGGACGATCCCACGGCTCGCCGTTCTTCGCTGACCGATGGCGCAACTCGCTTCGTTTGCCGCACCTCGTGCGCCGGCCTATATATCCTACGAGCGAAGTTGCATTGCTATTACACGAGTCGCCCGCTGCACGCTTCGATAAACTGAGGGCGCGGCTGCCAGCCTGAGCCGTGGGCGCATCAAGGTCATTTCTCAAAACAAGCGAGGTATGCCATGTCCACGCCGTTTTCCGGTGGTCCCCTTCCCGCCACGGGCCACGAACTCGAGAAGCTGCGGCACGAATGGTATTGGTTCCTGCTATTGGGCATTCTGTTGATCGTCGGCGGAACGTTGGCGATCGGCTACTCGATCTTCGCCACGTTGGCTGTCGTGACCTTCTTCGGCCTGCTCTTGGTCATCGGCGGCGGCGCTCAGATCGTCAGCTCGTTTTGGGCCGGTCATTGGAGCGGGTTTCTGTTGTCGCTGTTGGCCGGCATCCTGTACGTCGTTGTCGGTGGCATGATGGTGGCCCGACCGTTTGTCGGCGCCGAAGCGTTGACGCTTTTGGTGGGGTCGTTCTTCCTGATCGGCGGCATCTTTCGTGTCGTCGCCGCGATGACATTGCGGTTGCACCACTGGGGCTGGATTCTGCTGAATGGCGTCATCACGGCGCTCCTCGGTTTGCTGGTGTTGGCCGAGTGGCCGAGTTCGGGCCTGTTCGTGATCGGCCTGTTCATCGGCATTGACATGCTGTTCAACGGTTGGATGTGGGTCATGCTCAGCCTTGGACTGCGCAGCCTGCCGGCCGGTCAAGAGAGCGTCTAAATCGCCCGCGTGCGTTCGTTCACGCCGCTGCAAAATCAAGACGGCGACTCAAGCTCCCGAATCGAGACAATGCCGCCCCCTATTTCGCTGGGGCGGCATTGTCGTTTTGTGGGAACTGCGCACGCAGAAAATCCTCGATGGCCTTGGCCACCGGGCGGATCGAAATCACACGATCCGTATCGAGCATCGTCGCCCGGGGGCAGTCGAACGCCAAGGCCACGGCCACTCGGTCTTTGCCATCGGTGAATTCGATCACGTAGCTCCAGGCAGGCGAAACATCGCACGGCGGTTCGTCCCAAGCGAAGCTGCGATCGTGGATCAGGCTGTTGCGAATGTGCGAAAACCCGTTGGCGTGACTGACGTCGCGCTCGTCAATCGCAACGAACGATTGCCCGTCGATCATGAGGGCGCTCCGCGGCGAAGCCTCGGGCGAGGCGGCCCCTTCAGTCGGGAGCGGCATCACGCGATAGGCACGCGCTTCGGGGGCACGCAGAATCAACTCCGCCGCCTGGCTCCCCCACAATGCGAGTGGCCGCTCCTGCAGACGCGCGTAATAGATCCAACTGATCACCGACGCGGCTACTGATATTCCCACGATGCCCAAGATGACCCATTTGCCCTGCACCAAAGAGGATTCGTCCGGCGGGCCATAATCGTCGGCCGTGGGCATGTCGGGAATCGTGTTCATGCAATGACGCCTTGCTCGCGCAGTTGTGAAATCCGGACATCGTCCAGAGTTAGCCACTGGCGCAACACCTCGTCGGTATGCTGTCCCAGCTCTGGCGGAGCTTGGGCCGTGCGCGGCGGCTCGCCCTGGTAATGGATCGCGCTGCCGATCACCGAGTAGCTGCGTCCCTGATCGTCGACCACAGGCAGAATCATTTCTCGCGCGGCGACCTGCGGCGTCGCGAGCGCCTCGTCCACGGCCAGCACCGAGCCGTGCGGCACGCCGATCGTCGACAGCAACTCCTGCCAATGACGCCGGGTGCGCTGCCGCACGACGGGCCGTAACAGGCCGAGCAATTCGCTTCGATGACGCACCCGATCGGCATTGGTCCGAAAACGAACGTCCTGCGCCCAATCGTCGTGCTCGATCGCCGCGCACATTTTGCGCCATTGGTCGTCGTTGCCGACGGCAATCACCAGGAATCCATCGGCCGTCTCGAACGATTCGTACGGCACGATCTGCGGATGAGCGTTGCCCCACCGCTGCGGGCGCTCGCCTGTCACGAGTGCGCTTTGCACGACGTTCACCAGGCTGGCCAGCGTGCAGTCGGCGAGCGATAAATCGAACGCGCCGCCGAGTCCGTCCCGTCCACGGCCATGCAATCCGGCCAGTGCGCTAATGACGGTGTACAGCCCCGTGAGAATGTCGCTCATGGCGACGCCGACCTTTAGTGGTGGGCCGGCGGGCTCGCCTGTGATCGACATCAAGCCAGTGCCGGCCTGCGTCACCAGGTCATAGCCGGCCACATCTGCCAGTGGGCCGGTACGACCGAAACCTGATATCGAGCAACTCACCAGCCGGGGATTTAACGTCGCCAGCCGCTCTGGCGTCAAACCGTAGCGCGACAGCGCGTCGGGCAGAAAGTTCTCGACCAGGACGTCGGCCACGCCGATCAATCGGTCGACAATCTCGCGCGCGGCCGGATGCTTCAGATCGAGCGCCAACGATCGCTTGCCGCGATTGCAGGAAAGAAAATAGGCGCTCGGTCCATCGCCCCCCAGAAAAGGAGGACCCCATTGCCGGGTATCATCGCCGCTCCCCGGTCGCTCGACTTTGACGACGTCGGCCCCCAGGTCGGCCAAGATTTGGGTCGCCACCGGTCCGGCCAAAACCCGCGACAGGTCCAGCACCTTCAGTCCGGCCAGAGGGTATCCGCTCATGGGCATAGCTTGCTGTCGTTTTTGCCACGCCGGTGCGGGAACTTGAGCTGAGAGCTTTCCGCGACTTGCGGCCTGTCGGGGCGTCCCTTGAGCCGCGCATGTCCGCCACTAGCCAGGCATAGAGTGGGAAGTATACTACTGACGCACGTCCCGGCCACTAGGGGAGCCGGGGACAGCGTCCTCGGTTTTATCGATCGATCGGCATAACTATGGCCAACGCTTTCGACCCTTATCGCGAAGCCCTGGTGGTCGAGACCAGCACGATCTGGCCCGACGAGTACGACACCTGGGAACCCGCTTTGCGCGACCAGCTTGCTGAGAAGCTTCATGCGGCGCCGCAAGCGGCCGCCGAAATGGACTACCTCCGCATGCATACGGGCTTCTGCCGCCAGATCACGGTTACGCCCGCCGACGTCGACCGGGTGAAGTAAGCCGGGCGGCAAACCCCCACTGCGGGGATGACCGCGACTTCCTTGCGCAAACCACTGGGCAGCGCCGTGCGCTCTTTCTACAGTGGTACAGTACGCCGGCTCTAGGGGGATTCTTGCGGGGGGCCATGGCGGCAAGGCACAGCGGGCGTCCTTTATCACGGAACATGAGCGTGAGTCAGGCGACAACCATTGTCGAAGTCGCGCTTGCCGAGCGCGGCTACACGATCGAAATCGGCACCGGCAACCTGGTCGAGGCGGGACGCTTTCTCGATGACCGCGGTGGTGCCTCGCATATCGCGCTAGTAACCGACGACAACGTCGTCGAACGTCACGCTCGGCGGGTGGCCGAGAGCCTGGCCCAGCACGCCGACGTCGATATTTTGTCGATCGAGCCGGGCGAGACCGCCAAGTGCGTCGAAACGGCGGACGTGTTGTGGCAAAAACTACTCGAAATCGGCGCCGATCGCCGCACGGTAGTTGTCGCCGTCGGGGGCGGGGTCGTCGGAGACCTTGCCGGTTTCATCGCCGCCACGTTCGCCCGCGGCCTGGCGTTTCTGCAAATGCCCACCACTCTGTTGGCGCAGGTGGACAGCTCGGTAGGGGGCAAGGTCGGCATCAATTTGCCAGGCGCCAAGAACATGGTCGGCGCCTTTTGGCAACCGCGCGGCGTGCTGATCGACACCGCGGTATTAGCGACATTGCCCGAGCGCGAATATCGGGCGGGTCTGGCCGAAGTCGTGAAATATGGCGTCATCCTGGACGAAGAATTCTTTCGTTACCTGGAAGAGCATGTCGCCGAGCTGCGCGCCCGGCAGGATAACGTGCTGCGGCATGTCGTGGCGCGAAGCTGCCAGTTGAAGGCCGACGTCGTCTCGAAGGACGAGCGCGAAGAGACCGGTCTGCGGGCCGTGCTGAATTACGGCCATACGTTTTGTCACGCATTCGAGACATTGACCGGTTACGGCCAGCTTCTGCATGGCGAGGCCGTGTCGATTGGTATGACGTGCGCCGCCCGGCTGGCTGAAAGGCTAAAACGCGTGGATAGCGAGTTCGTCCGCCGGCAGCATGACTTGCTGCTGCAACTGGGATTGCCGACCGCGACGCCACATCTGGAGTCGCGGGAAGTTCTGGCCGTCATGGCGCGGGACAAGAAAGCAGCCAGCGGCAAGCTGCGATTCGTTCTTCCCACGCGCATGGGTCACGTGGAACTCGTGGGTGGCATTCCCGAACTGGATGTCCGCGCGGCGCTCGAATCGTCGTAGATTCGGCCGACACACGCATTCGCAAACCCCCGTCGCGCCCTGCTTTCGACGCCTCGATCGTGAGGTTACGCTATTTGTGCCGGCCGTTGATTCGGTGCCGGCATCAGCAATAGCCTGCAACGACTTCGGGGGCACCTGAATCTTGAGCGAAGCAGTCGAGCGCGCGAGCGACTTAATCACGTCGCAGGGGGCTGAGGCCGATTTGATCTCGGCCCTGCGATTGGCCATGGTGCCCGGCGTCGGACCGAGGCTGACGATGGCCCTGCTGGCTCGTTTCGGCTCGGCCGCGGCGGTCTTGGCAGCAGCGCCGAGTGACCTGCGCGAGGTGCCAGGCGTGGGCACGAAAGTCAGCCAGGCGATCGCACGGGCTCCGGCGCGTGACGCCGTCGAACGTGAAATCGAACAATGCCGGCAGGCGGGTATTTCGGTGCTGACGCCGCAATCGGCCGGCTACCCACGCCTGCTGCGCGAGATTCACGATCCCCCTCCGATCATTTTTGGGCGTGGCATGATCGAGGCGCGCGATTCGTTGGCGATTGCCATCGTCGGTTCTCGGCATGCTACGCAATACGGCATCGCGCAGGCCGAGCGGCTGGCCGGCAGCCTGGCGCGCGCGGGACTGACGATCGTCAGCGGGCTGGCACGCGGCGTCGATGCCGCGGCGCATCGCGGCGCGCTGGCCGCCGGAGGACGAACGATTGCCGTGCTCGGCAGCGGGCTTTCGAACATCTATCCGCCCGAGCATGTGTCGCTAGCGGACGAAGTCGCCGCCGCCGGATGTTTGCTGAGCGAAGCTCCTCCGCGAACTCAGCCCACGAGCGGCGCGTTCCCGCAACGCAATCGACTGATCAGCGGCATGTCGCTGGGCGTCATCGTCGTCGAGGCGTCGATTCAGTCCGGCGCCCTGATCACGGCCCGGCATGCCACGGAACAGGGGCGCGACATTTTCGCCGTGCCGGGGCGCGTCGACAGCCGCGTATCGCACGGTTGCCATCGGCTGATTCGCGACGGTGCGAAGCTTGTCGAAACGGCCGACGACGTGCTGGAAGAACTCGGTCCGCTGGTCGAAGCCACATCGGATGCCGCCGGAAAAAGCGTGCATCATCCGGCGGAGCTTTTGCTCAACGACCTGGAGCGCCAAGTGCTGGACGCCGTTACGGCCGAACCGACGACGATCGACCAGGTGGTCGCCACCAGCGCGCTCCCTACGCCACAAGTGCTGGCGACGCTGAGCGTCCTGGAAATGCGCCGCCTCGTGCGCCGGCTGGGCGGCAATCGCGTGTCGCGGGTCTAGCGACGTTACTTCGCCTCGGCTCGAAGTTCCACGCTGGCCCGTTGAGGCATCGTCTGGCCACCACAATGATTTTTGCAAACCCGCTATCCGCTCACTAATACAGTGAGCACCGAACGGCTACCGATCATGGGCAACCCGGATAGTTACTTCGCACATCAAGCGGCTAAACCTAACTGTCCGCATGTCGCTCAGAAGGTTCACCCGCTTGACGAACGCTCACAGCAAGAGCCTGACGCACCATACGGCCATGCAAGCCATCTTCGTCGCGTGGTACAATTTCGCTCGGAAGCACGAGACGCTGAAAGGCGCGACCCCGGCGATGGCGAGCGGCTTGGCCGATAAGGCTTGGACGATTAAGGAATTGATTGAGCGGGCGGCAGCGTAGTGGCTCGCCCGTCTCGCCGGGTATCATGGGGGGATGCGCACCCTGGGCGTGATGATCACGTTTATCGGCATCTTGATGGCAGGCGACCGATACCTCTATTTCAAGGGGTACTTCGTCATTCTTTTTGGCCTATCGATTTTCGTGCTGGGATGGTGGAGATGGTTGTCGCGCCGCCCTCGGGATTAGACTGACCCACTACCAGATTTTTTCGCCCCACCACTTAACTCATCAGTACCAAGAAGCAGGAAAAGCGCCAGATGACCGACGAACATGCGGAACTGCTTCGACAAATACTTGCCCAGCAGAAGGAACAGTTCGCTTACGTTCAACAACAACACCAATTGGCGGAAAAGCGCCATTTGGTGTTCCTTAAGGGGATGAAGATGGTCTTGTATGGGGGCGTGCTTCTGCTGGGTGTCGTCCTAACCCTGATTGTCATCTTCGTGAGCCACGGCTAACAGAACTAAAATAATTCGTCCCACTACTTAGGTGACCAGTACCCAAGTGCTGGACGCCGTGACCGCCGAACCGACGACGATCGACCAGGTCGTCGCCACCAGCGCGCTCCCCACACCGCAAGTACTGGCCACGCTGAGCGTCCTGGAAATGCGCCGCCTGGTGCGCCGACTGGGCGGCAATCGTGTGTCGCGGGCGTGAGTAGATCACTTTGCCGACGGCAGCATAGACAGTTACGCTTAAATGGGAGAAACGACAATCGAACCTTCAAGAATTATCGTTGATGTCGACTGGTTCATGGTGGCGGGCATTCCACTCGCGGTCTGTTGGATTGCGGCTCTCGTCCATTGCCTGACAAATAAAAGGCTACGGGATATCGAAAGGCTTACTTGGGTACTCGTCATCATCTTCTTCAACTTCATTGGTGCGATCATTTATTTGATCTTCGGTCGAAATCCCAAACATGACCACCCGCCGCTCAAAAAATAATTTCGACCTACTAGGTGACCAATACCCAAGTGTTGGACGCGGTAACCGCCGAGCCGACGACGATCGACCGGGTAGTCGCCACCAGTACGCTCCCCACGCCGCAGGTGCTGGCCACGCTGAGCGTGCTAGAGATGCGCCGTCTGGTGCGTCGGCTGGGGGGGGCAATCGAGTGTCGCGGGCCTAAGTACGTTGGACGATCAAGGAACTAATAAAGCACGCGGGATGCAGGCCATGCTGAAGCGGTTTTTAAACGGACTCGGTCTGGCTTTTTGCTTCGCAATGCTATTCGTAGTCGTGTTCTTTTTTATTAAAGTCGGACGGGGTTGGCAGCTGTTCTGGGGAATCGTTATTGAAGCCATGCTGGCCGCATGCGCCGCTTGGTTGATATGGTTCTACCAAAAGAAAAATGACCGCGAACCGAATGAGCCGCCTCGCGAAGATCAACCAAGCTAGCGGCCGCAGAGATTTTTTTCGTCCCACTACTTAGGTAACCAGTACCCAAGTACTGGATGCCGTCAGCGCCGAAGCGACGACCATCGACCTGGTGGTCGCCACCAGCGCGCTCCCTACCCCCCAGGTGCTGGCCACGCTGAGCGTCCTGGAAATGCGCCGCCTGGTGCGCCGACTGGGGGGCAATCGAGTGGCGCGGGCGTGACGGGACGAGTTTAACGCATCACACGGGCATGCAGGCGATCTTCGTAGCTTGGTATAATTTCGCCAGGAAGCACGAAGCCTTGAAGGGCAATTCGCCAGCGATGGCAAGCGGGCTGGCGGATAAGGTCTGGACGGTCAAGGACTGATCGAGCGAGCGGCAACATGACCTTACTTACAGCCGCTGGAATTGTTATTGCCGTGGTCGGTTTGCTTCTCGAAACCATTGGCATAATGGCAATGGGTTACTGGCCGCTTCGGAGGCGCCTGCCAAGTCCGTTCACGGTCCAGGGCGCGGGTTTCATAGTATTCGTGGTCGGCCTCCTGATCGCGGCTGCTGGCAAAATGCCCACTGAGTAGCGAAACTTTTTTTCGTCCCACTACTAGATGACCAGTACCCAAGTGTTGGACGCTGTCAGCGCCGAGCCGACGACCGTCGGCCAGGTGGTCGCCGCAAGCGCGCTCCCCACACCGCAGGTGCTGGCCACGCTGAGCGGCCTGGAAATGCGCCGCCTGGTGCGCCGACTGCGCGGCAATCGCGTGGCACGGGCGTGACGCACTTAGCGACCCTTACGCTGAGGCTTTTGGTTCGTGTCGACCTCATTGAGCAGGCGTCTGGCGCCTTCGCGGACTTCACGTACCCGGCGACCGGATTCTTCTTCGCCAAAGACGGGATCGTTGTGCCTGGATCTCTCTGCCAGGTGCTGTAAGACTTGCCTGGCCGACGCGCGGACACCTTCGTCGGGATCGTGCAGCATCCTTTCCACTTCCGGAAGTGCGTCGAACGCATCGCCGGACATTTCCCCAAGCGCGTGAGCGGCGCCCGATGCGATGCGACCGTTCTTCGAGCGCAGGGCGGTCACTAGCGCTGGGACGGTCCTCGGGCCGATGTCGCGCAGCGCGAACACGGTTGCCGTGTAATCATCCTCGGCATCAGCAAGTTCGCCTTCGTACTTTCCTTTGGCCCTCGCCAGTAGATCGACCAGAGCTGTTATCGCTTCGTCCGAATCGTGCCCCGCCACGCCCAGCGCCGCGATCGACGCCAACCGACATTTGCGATCCGTGTCGTGCGTTACCGGCACAAGGGCCGACACCGCCCGCGTGGTATACGGACCACAAACACCCAGCGCCCAGGCGGCCATCAGCCGCCGACGCGAGTTTGCATCGCGCAGGGCCAAGGCCAACTGGTCGACGGCATCAGGCCCTATCTCGCGCAGCAATTCTCCCCACAGTTCGCTGCGCGAATTCCATTCGGACTGATCCAGATTCAGATCCAAAAACGCGGATACCACCTCGGCAGCTTCGGGGCCGATGCTGTCCAGCACGCTTTGCACCCCGGAAGCTATCGAGTCATCGAAGCCGTGATCCTCGTAGTTGCCAAGCAGGCGCAGCAGACCGGCCGTGGCATTCTTGGTGCCAATCTCTTCGAGAACGCCGAGTGCCGATTGGACGGTATCTCGGTCGTTGGTTTCCAGCGCATCGATCAAGTACTTTTCCACAATCGGATTATTCTTGCCGATTCGAACCAAGGCGATCGCTGCCTTATCGTTCGCTTGCCCAGGCAGAGCCTCGACCAGTGGCAGGATTACCTCCGACACATCGTGAATGTCGAGCTTGCCGAGCGCTTCGGCAGCGCTTTCCTGCACCCGATCGTCGGTATCTTCCAAAGCCTTGATGAGCGGGCCGGCAACATCCTTCGCGGGACCGGCCATGGCCAGTGCTTCGGCTGCCGCGCGGCGCGTGGCGGGAGCGTTATCCGCGAGCGCAACGAGCAACGCACGGACGACCTCCGGTCCAGGGGCGTTGATCTTGTCAAGCGCGTCGGCGGCATCGGCACGTAGGTCGCTGTCGTGGCTTTGTTCGATCAAGTGCGCGATCGCCCTGGCGGCCGCCTTCGCCCCGGGCCCGAAATCACCCAGCGCCACGACGGCGCGCCTACGGACGTCGGGAGATTCGTCCGCCAGAAGCTTGATGATCTGCGGCGTCGCGCTTTTCGCGGCCGCGCCCAGCAGGCCGAGCGATCGCGCAGCTTGTCCGCGGGTCGCGGCGTCGGCATCCGTCAGGAATTGGATCAGCGGAGGAACAAGCCGCGACGTGACCCAGCCGCGATCTTCCTCGACGGCGTCAGCCGGCTTCTTAGGTTCGAAAAAAGGAGAATCCGGATCGGTGTCCGGAACGGGGGCATGGGCCGTGTGCCCCAGGGCCTGAATCACCAATTGACGGACAGTCGCGTCATCATCGGCCAGCAGCGGCAGCAAGGCCAGGCAGACTCTTTCGGCGGGCTCGACCTTCAGGAATGGGTTCACGCAAATATCGACCGCTTTTTTGCGCAGCGCTAGGTCATGGCCCTGAAGCCACTGGTAAAGCCGCTCGGCGTCCAAGGCATCCAGCAGTGCCGCGGTTGCGTCCGCATCATGCTCGGCCAACAGCGCCGCGATCAGTGCGGACTGCACCTCGGGCCGCTCTCGGACCGCTGCCAGGTATTCGATCGCCAGGAGCTTCGAGCTATTATCTTTGTCTTTAAGATTGGCTAACAACGAGTCGACGAACTCCTGCGAGTAGGGCTGTCCCGTGACAGCTATTGCTCGGGCGGTGGCACCGCGTATGTACGCGTTCGGATCCTTCATCAAAGGCATTAGCGCCGGCACGGCAGATTTCGCCTCGAGTTTCAAATGCGAAAGCATGTTCACCGCGCGGAAGCGAACGAGTACGTTGGCGTCCGAGAGCAGGGCAGCGAGTTGATCGACCGTGGTGGGAACCGCGGCATGGACTTTGAGGATCATGGACTCGGTGGACTGGCCGGAAGACTCGAGCGCGGTGGATTTCATCATTTCGAGGACGGCCTGTCCCACCTCACGCGAAACCGGAACGATTTCCAATAGCCCAATGCCTGCGTTGCCGCGCACAAACGGGTCCTGGGACTGTAGCGCCGCGAGCAACGCCGGCACCGCGTCCCTACTGCCGATGCCAATGAGTGCCTGGCTCGCGTTTAACTTGTAGGGGTGCTCATTGGATTGCAGTTGTTTAATAAGTGCGGGCACGGCAGCCTGAGCCTTCGGGCCGAGCTCCCCAAGACTTTTCATCGCGGCTGAGCGCATGCCTCGATCGTTGCTATCGACCAGCTTTATGAGCTGCCGGACAAGTGCATCCGAACGATCGGGTTCGCGTTTGACGAGCACTTGCACAGCGGGACTCAAGTTTGCGATGCAGCCCTGATCGATCGCGCCGGCGAGCGCCGGCACGATGCCGGGATTCGTCGGATCGATCTGCTCCAAGCACAAGGCCGCGGCAACGCGTACTTCGACATCCGGATCGGTCAGGGCGGTATGGACCGACGGCAGAACCTCCTGGGCCTTCGCGCCGATTACCATCAGGTCTTCGGCCCCACGCCTGCGCACCGAGACATTGCCGCTTTTGAGCCGCTTAACGATGTCGGCCGTTTTCGGTTCGGCGACGTTCCGGTTGGCTCGACCCGCCATCTGGGCGAATGTTGCAAAGGCACAAGCCTCGCAAAAGATCGCGACGGTCAATGTCGCGACGATAAGCGTGCGTCGAATTGACATCTGCCCCACCCCCGTGCGCTGTCCGAAAACGTCTCCACCGCAAAGGCGATCGCTTTATTCTGCGACGATTCAAGGACGGGCACAATGAGTTTCTCGCCTCGTAAAGGCTTTGGGCAGGAGGGGCCTGGACACTGGGCACAGCCGTTCTCCTAGGGCGAGATTCTTGCTAATTGCCGTTACAGCGGGCGACGAAGTCCACGGCCGTGCGGACCGCCTCTTCGTCGAGGTCCTGCCGATCGGAGGTCAAAGCGCGGATCAGATACTCGGACGTCGACGGATCCGCGCTCGCTGGTGCCACGATGGGCGAGTTGTCCGGCGTTCCCGTGCTGCGTCCAGGGAGCAAGAGCGCTCCGATCGCTATCAGCGCGAGCCCGGCGCTCGCCCCCAGGGCCAGCTCGTGTAGAAACTGTCGTCCGTGACGTCGCATTCGAGACAAGAGATGCAACGGTATAGCCGCGTGCGGGGTTCTTACGGCTTGCAATACGACAGGGTTAGTAGTGCGTAGCCCGTGACCAGGTTCGGGTCCCCTTCGAGCCAGCGCGTGTTCGTGTTGGTCCACGATCCGTCAGGCTGCTGGCGGCGGGCGAGCTCTGTCACCAGATCATCGCGCCAGTCATGGGCGCGCCCCTCGGCGTCGACCAGTTTTTCCTGGCCGAGCGCGGCGAGCGCCTTGCCGAAGAGATGGTAGTAGTAATAAAGCCCTTCATCACCGAGCCCCGGATTCTCGGTGACCGAGTAATGATCTTGAGCCCATTTGACGGCCGCCTTCACGCGCGGATCGTCGGCTTTCAATCCGGCAAAGATCATACTTTTCAGCCCGGCGTAGCTCATCGATCCATAGCTGCGCAGTCCGCCGTTGGCGGTCTTTCCGGCGGGGCTGCTACCCGATCCGGCCGGCGTGTAATAGAAACCGCCGTCCTGGACCTTGGCGGCGAATTGCGTTGTGTTGGCAGCCGATTCGAGATTCTGGCAGCGCGAAACGAAAACCAAAGCCCGCTGCACCGCTTCGTCGTTCGCGCCGACGCCGGCCGCTTCCAGGGCTTCCATCAGAAAATGCGTGTTCGACAGGTCCGGTCGCTCGGCGCCGCCATAACCGACGCCGCCATAGGAAATATCAGACGCGGGGCGATTGTCGTTTTCGCCGAATTGCAATCCCTTGAGGAAGGCGTCGGCATTCTTCAGTATCTTGTCGTATCGGCCATCGCGGTTGGCGGCCGCGAAGCACATCACGCCCAGGCAAGTCTCGTAGTTGCGCAGCCGCGACTTCGGGGCATAGATCCCACCGTCCGGCTGTACGGAACCTTCCAGGTATTTCAAGCTCTTGGCGACCAGCGGATCGTCAACCGTGCGTCCGTTGGCCATGACGGATGTGGCGACGATGGCCGTGAGCCCCGGACCCGCGGCGGCACTGAACGACCCGTCCTCGGCTTGCCCCTTGGTGCGCAGATAGTCAATTCCTTTTTGCACGGCCTGCTCGTAGGATTTGGCTCGCGCGCCCGACGTTGCGTCGTCAAAGCTGAACGCGTAACGGGGAGCGCTTAATAGTGCGACGCCCAATATCGAGGTGAGAATCGTCTTTTGAAGGGTACAAGCGGCCGGCGTCATGGCAGTCTCCAGGCGAGCGATTGCGGAAACGGGGTGATAGTCCATTGAAGATGCGTCCCCGACAATTCAATTATAGGTGCAGCATCTGCCAGATAACTGCGGGCAGCGATAACGGCTTTTGCCGGGCGGACAGGTGCCTGGGGCGATATCTGCCAGCTTCGCGAGGCCGCAAATGGCAACAAACGTGCCGCCGTCAGGCCAGTTCGATATCTGCCAAGAATTGCCCGAATTAGAACGCGAATCGCTGGCTACGCGTCGCACGGCCGGGCCGAAAACCGGTGGCGCGGCGATTCGTTGGCCACGCCTGACGAAAAAATGGCGGTAGTACTAGCTACTGGCGGTCTGCCCGACCGAGGCAGAGTTAGCGCTCAACGGGATGGCTCAAGCGACCGGGTTGTCCTGGCAGAAGCGGCGCAGCGTCTCGCAAGTGCAGCGGGCCAATTCCGCTGGCGCCTCGAAATGAATGTGATCGATCTCGAGCACGGTGAGCCGCTGACGTAGCTTGTCGACCACGACACATGTCACCTGGTCGATCGAGATCTCGTGCGCGATCGCGCGATGCTCGTCTTGTGATAGCAGGTTCAGCAGATGGCCAATGAGATCTTCGGGCGACATGTTATTTCCCCAGGGGTAACTCGTCATCTTGAAGAGCGAGTCCCAGTCGCTTCAGGGCCGCATGCATGCGCGACTTGACCGTGCCCAGAGGAATGCCCAGGGCCTCGGCCGCCTCGTTATAGGTCAAGCTTTGAAAGTAGGTCAGCAGCAGCACGCTGCGCAGATCTTCGGGCAGCGCGTCGACGGCTGTGCGCACCTGCCGCCGGCGTTCGTCGAGCAGAGCCTCGTCCACGGGGCCCGGCGTGGCCGAAGGAACCAGGCCGGCCAGCGTGGCGGTTTCCCCTTCGCCGGCATCGTGCTGCGCGTCGAGACTGGCCGCTTGCCGGCGACCGCGATGCCGCAGCATGTCGATCGCGGCGTGCGTGGCAATGCTGTACAGCCAGGGGCGGAAGCGCTTCGTATCTTCGAACGATTTGCTTTTCTGCACGACATGCAGGAAAGCCGTTTGAAAGACTTCCTTCGCCAGCTCGGGATCGCGCAGATAGCGCGCCAGGTAGCTGTACAACTCGCGCTCGTAGCGGTGTACCAGCTCTTCGATCGCGGCCAGATCGCGCCGGTCGCGGTAGCGGGCGAACAGTTCTTCGTCGCTCGGTAGTTCAAAAGCGTTATTGAGGCCGACGGCATTCATCCGGTTTGCGATACATCCTTGGTCGTGGCAAACTCCCGGCGCTCGTGCGCCGGTCCGGCTGATTCTACCGAAAACCCGGCGTTCCGTCGCGGAACATGCACACTATGGCGAGGTTCTTAGCCTGGTCACTTGGCCGTAAACATGGCGTTCGTGCGATCGCCGCGCGACAGCAGGTAGGCCATCAGGTCCAGGACTTCGTCGTCCTTGAGCGTGTTCAACAACCCCTCAGGCATCATCGACACGGGGGATTTCGTAATCTCGTCGATGTCGCGGCGTTTAACGCTGATCATCCGATTAGGGTCGAACATGTCGGGGTTGATCGACAGGCTGTCGCCATTCAGATTGACGATGCGGCCCGTGATCACCCGACCATCCGAGGTTTGTATCGTAACAGCCTCGTACTGGTCACTGATCACCTTGCTCGGCACCACGACCGATTCCAACAGATCGCGGGCGCTGAACCGCCCGGCCACGCTCGACAGGTCCGGACCGAGCCCGCCCCCTTCGTCCGCAAACCGATGACAGGCGAAGCAACGCGTGGCGGCGAACAAATTGCGCCCGCGGTCATAGTCTCGCCCCTTGAGCGCTGTGGGCGTGACGAGTGACGTGAGCTCGTCGAGCGTCCAGGTCTTCACGAACGGACGATTGGCGACCACCACCGGCTCCGTCGGTTCGGCCGGCTTCGCGTCGTAAAGCGATTCGTACTCTTTCTTCTCGTCATCGCTGAGATGCGCGATCGCATCCTTCTTGATGTTGTTCATGAAGCCGCGGAAGCTATTGCCCCCCTTGTAACCGGCGGCCTTGGGAAACCACGAGAAGTAGGCCTTGCGCAGTTCCGGAGTCCAACCGGTGGTCAGCACGCGCAGGTCGCTGGCGTATTGAATCTGGTCTTCTTGCGTCAGGGCTTTGTCGAGCAGTGCCACGGTTTTCGTCGCGGCATCCGGCGTTTGGAAGAAACAGACCAACTGGGCCAGCTCGATATTCAGTTCACGACCCTTGGCCGGATAACGCTTGTCGAACTTAGCGGCCAGCTTCGCGATCGCGGCATCGTCCGGGCGCGGGAAACGATTCAATACCACCTGGTACACGCGCACCAGGTCGAGCTGCTGTGCGTAATCGAGCTTCTCCCAATCGAGCCGGTCGAGCGCGGCCAGGATCTGATCGCGCACCTTCGGGTCGGGCTTCGGATCGCTGTCGCCGCGATGCGCGGGATCCTTGGCCGAAGCCTGCGTCAGGGCCAACAGCGCCTCGAGCGACGCGACCGGGCTCGACGATTCGGCCAGCGCCCGTTCGCTCCACGTCGCCGGATTCTGGAACTCGATCGCGACGCGCGCTGCCCAACGAATAAAACGGTCTGAGTTGCCCAGGTACGGCCAGGCGGTGTCGACAGCCTTCGGATCGGCATGGCCGTGGAACACTTCGAGCTTGTGGCGCAGTTCGCGAGCCTTGCGTTCCTCAGGCTCGGCGGCAATCGGATGCCAGAGCGCGACGTCTTCGCCCGAGTACGTCACACGGTACAAACCCGATTGCGTGCGCCGCCCGCCAACCAGGAAGTACATCGCGCCGTCTTTGGGATTCACGACGACGTCGGTCAGCGCCAGCGGTGTGCCGGCGACGAATTCTTCCAGTTCACCGGTGTAACTCGCACCCTGCGGTTTCAGGTGCAGGGCGTACAGCTTGCCGTAGCTCCAATCGCACAGGTACAGCGCTTCTTGATATTTGGCCGGAAACTTGGCGCCGTAACCAAAGGTCACGCCGGTCGGCGAACCGGGGCCGACGTTAGCCACCGGAGGCAAGCTGTCGATGTAATACGGCGGCCATTTGCCGGCGCCGTTGCGATAGCCAAAATCGCTGCCGCTCGTGGCATGCAACACACGCGTAGGACGATACCACGGCAGGTTGACGTCCCATTCCATGTCCGAGTCATAGGTGAACAGCTCGCCGTCGCGGTTGAAGGCGATGTCGAACGGGTTGCGATAGCCCATCGACACCAGGTCGCACTGCTTGCCGTCGGGGCTGACGCGGCAGATGAATCCGCCGGGCGCTTTTTCGTCAGTCATAAAGCCCGAGCCATCGACCATGCGCGGCAGCAGGTTGTCCTCGCCCCACAGACGCGGCACTTGCGAGCCGGTCAACTCGGGCAGGCGCGTGGCATTGCCTGCCACGACGTACAACGACTTTCCATCAGGCGAGAGGACCACAGCATGCGGACCGTGTTCGCCGCCCCCTTTGATCGACAGCAGCGGCTCGACCTTATCGAGCTTGTCGTCGTTGTTCGTATCGGTGACGCGATACAGGCCACTCTCGAAGACCTTGCCATGATTGACCATCACGTACAGGCTGTCGAAGGCCCACAGCAGGCCGTGCGCTTCGCCCAGCGGCACGTCGATCATCTCGATGTCGAGCTTGCCATCCTTTTCGCCCGCGGCCGGCAGCGTAACGCGGTACAGACTGCCGTACTGATCCGAAACGATCAGCCGACCTTTGGGGTCGACGGTCATGTTGACCCACGAACCTTGCTGGTCTTGCGGCACCGTGTAGAGCAGGTCGACCTGAAAGCCCTTGGGGGCCTTGATCCGCGCGGCCGGGTCGGCGATTTGTTTTTCGGCGATCTTGTCGGCGGCCTCTTTCTTGGCGTCCTCGGCGGCCAGCGTCACAACGGGGGCCAGTGCCACAACAGGAAACAACGCGACCAGCAGCAATCTCAACAGCGTCATGGGGCAAGATTCCGCAAGGTGGGGGCGATCGAGGCGGGGAGGGCGGGCGCACGTTTTGCGACCGGCGACAATATTGCCCGACGATAACATGCGGCATTTCCCGATGCCAGCGGGGGCCGGCGGGCGAGGGCGAGGGCATTTCTCGGCCCGGTGGCCGGCGGACCTCGGCCAAAACTTGTGCGACCTGTTGAATCACTTACTTAGTTTGTCTATATAGATAGACATGGCACCTATCGAAGGGGACAAGCTTCGCGGTCACCTGGCAGGTTTGATCCTGGCCTCGCTCGAGTCTGGCGCGGCGCACGGTTGGGAAATCTGGACGCGGCTCGAGTCGGCCGGTGACGGCGCGCTACGGCTCAAAGAGGGCTCGCTCTATCCGGCCCTCTATCGCTTGGAGCAGGAGGGATTGATCGCCGCGCGTTGGGAAGCGGCCGAGAGTGCCCGGCGCGGTCCGCGCCGCCGGATCTACCGTTTGACCGGCAAGGGGCGCAAGCGGCTCACCGCGGCGCGCGAGGAATGGCGGCAGTTCGTGACGGTCTTGGGAGGACTGTTAGGAGGGACGACATGATCGAGCTACGGCGTCACGTCGAGCGCATTGTCCGGCCGGTTCGCGCGAGTTCCTGGCGCAAAGTCCGCATGCGCGAAGAGCTGCTAACGCACCTGACGAGCATCTACGAAGACGAGCTGGCCACTCACAAGGGCGACCAGGCCCTGGCACTCACCGCGGCGGCCGAACGTTTTGGAGAGTCCAATGCGCTTCACGCCGAATTACAGGCGACGGTACCACACGTCGAGCGTGTGTTATGTACACCACTCCACCCAAGCAATCACCGTCTTGCCAGACGGCCTGGTGAGACGGTGCCGTCTTTCCTCCATCGCCTGGGACCATGGGGCGCCGGCATTAACGCCGTCGCGTGGATCCTGTTCGCGCTATTCATTTTTGCCGTGAGCCGCAGCCGCCCACACCGCGCTCCCGAAGCCAGTGCGACATTGTTCTTCGTGTTTTGCGCCGCCAACGTCGTGCTCTATCCGTTTTTTTACATCCTCCCGACATTGCTGAGCGATGCAGTGTCTCGCCATTGGCAGATGACGGAGAATATGAATTCCCGCGTGCGACGACGCATCATTGCGAAGTTTGTGGCCATCGTGGTGATTCGGCTAACGTGGGCAGTTCCCTGTCTTTTGTTGCTCAGGCACATCGGCGTTTTTCCTTTCACGAGCACGCCGTGGTTTTATGGCATTGCTGCGGGATGGGCTTTGATTAACGCGGTCGCCGCCGCGGCTGGTGTCGCCGAGCTTAGTCGTTGGAGTCGCTGGGACGGCCTCGTTCTTGATGATCACGCCGCGCCGGACGAAACCGTCGCAGGTGCATAAGCTCCACTAATCGCGAGTGTCACGATAGGTGCCTGACTGCTGGCCGAGGGTTTTACCGCCAAGCTGTCCGATAGCGCCCGGCTGCGGTATCCGCGTCAATCGCAACAGGGAAAAAATCGCTCTCGATTCGTTTCCAGACATTTCCGGCCCTATTGCCAGGTGGCCGCCGACCCCGGCCCGGTGGTATAATCCAGCGGACAAACTGGGGAGGGGCCGATTGGCCGGAACCGTCGGCACGCACTGATGAGCAAGCGCCAAGATATCGACCATGTGCTGAAGGGCTGGAAGTACGAGCCAGGCGAAGTCGTAGCGCGCCTCGCCCGGGCGACGGACGGTCGCCAAGTGCTGCAAATGCGCATCGATCTGGGGGTGTTGCAGCTCGAGGTCGAGAACCGTCCGGACGGTACCCGCCCGGGTGGGTCCGAGACGTATTTCGACTACCTGCTCGGTCTGGCCCTGCACGAGGGGGACGGCTTCGTCCTCGATGAAGAGCAGTGCGCCGAGGCGGACCGAGAGTTCGTCCAGTTCTATCACCGCCGCATGTGCTGGCTGGCGTTGCGCGAGTTCCGCCGGGCCGTGCGTGACGCGGATCACAGCCTGGCGTTCATGGACTTTGTACAGTCCTGCTCGCCCAACGAGGAATGGACCCAGTCGCACGAGCAATATCGCCCCTTCATTCTGTTCCATCGCGCCCAGGCTCAGGCCTTGGCCGAGCTTGAGGATTCAGGCCCCGAGGCGGCTGTCGAGGCGATCAATACGGGCCTCGAGCGGTTGAAGCAGTGCTACCTGGACAACGGCATCGACGACGAACAGATCGAGGAAGATGAATTGACCGAGCGGCTAAACGAACTCGGCGATTCTGTCCGCGAGCATTACGATCTGGGCCGGACGCTGGCCGAACAGTTGGCCGAAGCCGTGGCCGCCGAGGAATTCGAGCGGGCCGCTCAGTTGCGAGACGAAATTGCCAAGCGCACAAAGAGCCGCGCTTAAGTTCAGTCCCTCGAAGTCCGTAGCGCCGTCCTATTTGTCCCGCTGCGCGTGGACGCAGGCGTTGCTTGTCCGGTCGCGGTTGGTGATAATCGCATCAGGCCCGGACTAGCCTGGCACCCCCGCCCGAGGCGTGCCTGAAAACGGCATCTTGGCCTGCGCATTCCCCTGCAGCCTAGCCCACCCGAAAACCGAGGAACCTGTCGATGGCCCCACACGGCACGGATCACAATAGCAATCCTTCCACGCGTCGTTCGTTCTTGCAGACCACGGCGGTCTTGGGGGGCGCTTTGGCCGCCAATCTGTCGATCGCGCGCGGCGCGCATGCCGCCGGCAGCGACGTGTTGAAAGTGGGCTTGATCGGTTGCGGCGGGCGCGGCACCGGGGCGGCGGCGCAAGCCTTGACCGCCGATCCTAATGTCCAATTGACGGCCGTCGGGGACGCCTTTGCCGATCGCGTGCAGTCGAGCTTGGAAAACTTGCGGAAGATGTTCTCGGACAAAGTGGCCGTCACGGACGATCACTGCTTTGTCGGCTTCGATGCCTACAAGAATGTCATCGACAGCGGCGTCGACGTTGTGATCCTGGCCACGCCGCCGCACTTTCGCCCGGCCCATTTGCAGGCCGCGGTGGCGGCGGGCAAGCACGTGTTCGCCGAGAAGCCCGTCGCGGTCGACGCCGCCGGCGTGCGCAGCGTGTTGGCCACCTGTGCCGAGGCCAAGTCCAAGGGGCTCTCGGTCGTTTCCGGTCTTTGCTATCGGTATGACTTGGCCAAGCGCGAAACGATTCAGCGCATTCACGACGGCGCCGTCGGCGACCTCGTGGCACTGAACGTGAATTACAACACCGGCACCTTGTGGATGCATCCGCGCAAGGAAAGCTGGACCGACATGGAATGGCAGTTGCGCAACTGGCTGTACTTCACCTGGCTCTCGGGTGATCACAATACCGAGCAGCACGTACACAGCCTGGACAAGGCCGCCTGGGTGATGCGCGACGAACCGCCGGTGAAAGCCTGGGGCCTCGGCGGGCGGCAAGTTCGCGTGCAGCCTGAGTACGGCAATATCTTCGACCATCACGCCGTAGTGTATGAATATGCCAACGGCGTAAAGCTGTTCTCGTTCTGCCGGCAGCAGGCGGGCTGCAGCGTCGACGTGTCGGATTACGTGATGGGGACCAAGGGTACCGCCGACCTGATGAAGCATACGATCAAGAGCGGCTCGGAGAATTGGCGATATCGCGGCGAAGCCCCCAATATGTACCAGCAGGAACATAACGAGTTGTTTGCGGCCATCCGGTCGGGCAACCCGATCAACAATGGCGAATACATGAGCCGCAGCACGATGATGGCCATCCTGGGGCGCATGTGTACCTATACCGGGCAGACGATCACCTGGGACAAGGCGCTCGAATCACAGGAAAAACTAGGCCCCAACGAATACCAATGGGGCCATCTCGACGTCCCACTAGTGGCCATGCCAGGCATCACGCAGTTCGCGTGATGCGCCGATTTGGAAAGCAATGTTTCCAGACCCATCATGGGCAGTCAATCGTCATCGGCCTGGCGCCTCGCTGCGTGGGCATTGGGAATTGCTGCTTTCGCGGTCATCGGCTATCTGCTCGTGGCCGTCGCGGTGCCGGTCCTCGTTCCACCACGAGTGGTTGTGACGTTTCGACAACGGCGACAACGACTACCAGCTGATTTTGCGCAAGAATTTCAGAGTCAACGCCATTACTTCGGTCGAGCTGCGAGTCGACTCAGGAAAGTCGTGCATTTGGAAGCACGACTTCGACGCGCAAACCCAGTTGGCCGCACAGCACACGTTATTGTTGCCCAAACGACGTCCGGGCGACAACATAATGTCACAGATGGTCGGGGCTGGAGAACAATTCGACGTCGTCGTGACCTACCAGTACGACGTTTTCGTTTCGCCCTGTGGCGGATCAACAATCGTTCACTTCGTCCGCACAAACGACGGAAAAGTTTCCTGTCTCGGCGAAGATTGAAGTCGGGCTTTGGACCTAAGGCGTGGGAAACCGCCACTATTCGCGCTATCCGCACGTTTTGGCTTATCGCCGTGTCATCCAATAGCGCACCGACAGCGCCCAGGACACGATCATGTAATAGGCGGGGTAGAAAAGCGACAGCAGCGTCAATTGTTGTGCGCTCGGTCCGCCGTGCGGTGCGTCCTGCCAACGCCACAGGATGGCGACCATGAACGCGCCCCAGATGCCGCCCAGAATGATCGAAATGCGGTTCAGCGCGCCGGGCTGCGTCGGATAGAGATAGCGGGCCGGCACAAAGGTCAGCGCCGCGAGTGACAGCAAGATCGTCACCGTGGCCCACACCGGCGGTTGCATGGCGAAAAGATAAAACGCCACCAGGTTCCAGTACGACGGAAAGCCGAGGAAGAATCCGTCGTCGGTCTTCGCTGAAACCTGGCAAAAGCCATAGGCGCTCGCTAGCAGCGGGACCAAGAGCCAACCGCTCTGCCGCTCGGGAAGCAGATCGGCCTGATAGATCAGCAATAGCGGCAAGCAGGTGTAATTCAGAAAGTCGACCAGGTCGTCCAGGCGACGGCCATCGAAGCCGGGCAGCACTTCTTTCACACGCACGCGCCGCGCGAACCAGCCGTCGGTGCCGTCGATGATCAGACCCACGGCCATCAACAGGAAGGCATCGCGGAAGCGCAGCGGATCGTCGCTCACCAGCACGTACGCGATCGCGCCGGCCACGACCAGTCCCATGGCCGTGTAGAGGTGAACACCCCAGGCGTAGATGTGCGAAATCGTGATCCGTGGCCGCTCGGCATTGGTCAACATGTTAGGCGCTCGCGGGTCGTGCTGGACAAGGAAGGGAAATGATGTTTGCAGAACGAATTACGGTTACTGTCTGCTTTGATTATCGCCTGGCTCGCTTCAGTTTTCGACTTTACCAAGAACCCTCGGTGGGTCCCAGCCGGAAGTCAGGCGGCTAACGACCGGCAGAATCACCAATCCGGCCGCGGCGGCGAGCAAGCGGGCCGGAAACACCGACAGGCCGGTTGCCGAATCGTACCAGGCGCTCGGATCCTGGCCGCTGGCGCGCGACCAGATTTCGGCATAGGGAATGAACGCTGGCAGGCCCAGTAGGGCAATTCCGTCTCCTAAGCGTAGCACAAGCGAAACGATAAAAGCCGCGATCGAACCCGTACGGTTGGCGCGCGGGTCGAACAGCGCGTACAGCAATTGCGGGAAAAGCAGCACGAATACCAGGTCCGCCGTAAAGAACCACAATTCGGCGACACTGCGCACGCCGAGCGCCATCACCGTGGCCGCGATGCCCAGCACGACGATCGACGTGCGGATCATGCGGCGCAACTGGGTCGTCGATGCTTGCGGGGCGAACAAGCGATAGAAAACGTTCCAACTGAACATCGATCCGGCCGACAGGATCGATGCGCTGAAGCTCGACGTGACCGCGCCCACGATGGCCCCCAGACCGAGCACCGCCACCATCGGCGGCGCCGTGTCGCGCAATAGCATCGGCAGCGCCATCGTCGGATTGTCGCGCAGCGCAGTTTGCTGCGCTGCATCCCAGCCGCTGTAGGTGAAGGCCGCCACGCCCAGCATCACCGGCGGCACCGTCAGCGCGATCGTCAGCAGGCCCGCGATCACCGAATGCCATCGCGCCTTGGCCACGGTCTGACAGGAAAGAACGCGTTGAAAATAACAATTCCAGGGAATCCCGCCGAGGACCAGCATCACGGTCACTTCCCACCATGTAACCCGATCGGCCAATGGCCAGGCCGGATCACCACCGCTCAGCGGCACGAGCGCCGCAGCGCGCGGCCCCATCAATTGCTCGTAGTGATCCCAAGCCACGGACAATCCACCGACCTGCGACAGCGCGAACGGCAAGGCGACCAACATCCCGATCGGCACCAGCGCAATCTGAAAGACATCCGTATAAGCGACGCTCCACATACCGCCGATCACGGTGTAACAGGTGACGACCGCGGCCGAGGCGACAATGGCGGTTGTCAGATCGATATTCAGCACGACACCGCACGTGGCGCCGATTGCAACCAAAAGCTCGGCGCTCCAGAAAACTTCGCCCAGCATGGCGGGCAGGAAAAGTACCGCCGCCCAGCCGCGCCCAAAGCGGGACTCGAACGGATCGATCAGTGTCGTGAACTCGAACCGGCGCATGGGCCCGGCGAAGATAATTCCTCCCAGGATCAGACTCAGCCCGAAGCACAGGCCCCCTTGGATGCCGGCCGCGAGTCCGAACTGGGTCTTCTCGACGGTGCCCAGCAAATAGCCGCCATCGACCCACGTGGCCGTCGTCGTCAACACCCCGATCCAGAACGGCATGCCACGGCCGGCCAAAAGCAATTCACCCGGAGAGTGATGAATTTTGCGCCCCGCCCAGGCGCCGATCGCGAGAAAGATCGCGAACATGACGGCGATGGCGATCACACCACTCCACAGAACATCGTGCATCGCGATATTTTCCTGGCGAACCTGTTTCAAAATGAACGACCGCGGGCCGACGTAGTCAACTGCCCTATGACACGCGTCGAAGCATCACGAGGGATCGACTGTATCTCCAACCGCCGGATTGACGCCTGACGATGCAAGCCTTTTACGCCCACGTCGGAGCTTACTAAGCATAACGGGGAGGGGACCCCCGTACTCCCCTATGCCAATCGGCATAAATCGACGCCAGGGAGCTGCTTCGGCATACGGATTGCAAACTTGTGTCTTAATCCCGTGAGCGTCGTAAAATCGAGGTAGAGGCTCGCCCTCATGCACGTTCGGGCAGTCAAAAAAGAAAGTGAACCATGAATACGCAAGCGCAGCTCGAAAAGCCCATTCGCGTGGGCGTCTATTCCTCAATTCGCGATGCCGATCAGGCCGTACACGGTCTGTTGAACTTGGGTTACACCAAGGAACAGATAACGGTCGTCTGTTCGGAAGAGTGGAAGGCTGCGCACTTCCGCGATTATCACCATGAAGATCCCTCCGGCGCCCACACGCCCGCGGCGGCTGCCGTAGGTGGGGCGATCGGCGCGGTGCTCGGTGGAATGACAGCCGTTATCGGCACCGTGGCCACGGGGGGCATCGGACTTTTGGCGGCCGGCGGTGTTTCGGCCTGGGCCGGAGGAATCGTCGGTGGGTTGATCGGCGCGATGACGACCCGTGGCGTCGAGCGGGAGTTGGCCGACTACTACGATCAGGCCGTGGTGCGAGGAAAGATCCTGGTCGCTGCCGAGGATCGCAATCCGGCTGGTGCGGCGCGATTGGCCCAGGCGGCACGGGTGCTGGAAGAGGCAGGTGCCGAACCGCTTTCGCTGCGTGAGAGCTGAGATATTCTTAAGGACCGGCGCGATTGCCGGCCGCTGTTAGTCGGGCGAAACAGCCGCGAGACGTAGAAGGCGCGGCGATTCCTTTCCGCGGCCGGACGGACTGTACCACCCTGTCGGACGGGACCGTCGTCTCCTGCATTCAGGCAGTGTATCTGCTAGACTTAGCGCGACCCGGCGCTTGCGGCCGGACTGCCTTCCCTCCTTCGCGCGGAGTCTTTGTCGATGAAATTCGATTTTATCCTGGTGTTGGCGGCGATCGCCCTGACAGCCATTTGTTGGGGGGCGTACGGCCCAGTATTGCATCGTGGTCAAACGGCGATGGAGGGAAGCCGGTTGCGCCCGCTGCTATGCGTCGGCATGGCCTACTTCGTGATTGCCGTCGTGGTGCCGGTGATCTGGCTGTACACAAAAGGCGAAAAAGGGGACTGGACCTTTTCAGGCGCTGTATGGAGTGCCGGCGGCGGCGTGGCCGGCGCGATCGGGGCGCTCGGCATCATTCTGGCCTTCAACTTCGGCGGTAAGCCCACCTATGTGATGCCGCTCGTCTTTGGATGTGCGCCGGTCATCAACGCCTTCCTGACGATCTACATGGCGGGCACGTGGAAAGACGTGAATCCGCTCTTTCTTGCCGGACTCGTGATCGTGGCACTCGGCGCCGTCATGGTGCTAACCTTTGCACCCAAGGGGCACGCCCCCGCACCGGGCGGAGCGAGTCATGCGCCCGTGGCAGTCGTCGAATCGGGCGAAGGGCACTAAGCCCGTCGTGACGGCAAGCGGATCGTTGCTACCTGCGACGCAGGCGTTGTCGGAAAGATCGCGCGGCATTCGCGGCGAGTGACGCGAAACATTCTAGCCGGCGCTACGCATCCTCGCCGGCGCAGGGCATTGATGAACGGCCGGGTTTACTTGTCGTCGCTGGCCGCGGGTTGCGGCGGACGCCACGGCTTGCGCTTAGAGAAGTTGGCCGCCTCCTTCGACGTGGCGGTGCGCTTCGCGGCGTCTTTCGGTTCGGCGGGGATGCGCTCACGCGTGCCGTTGCGACCGAACTTCACGACCTGGCGCGGATCCTTCCAGCCCGATTGTTCCATGAACTTCGTAATCGGCATGCGTTCCGTGCCGGCCAACTCCGCCTTGCTGATCAGCAGGGCAGCGCCATCGACCGCCGCACGATCCTTGGGAATCTTGCCTTCGAGCAAGTAGCGGGTGTTCAGGTCGACGTTGCCAGTGATTTTTCCTTGGGAATCCATCTCGGCGTCGATGATGCCGCCGACCGAGGTGATCAAGTCGCGGACCACGTCGCGATCGTCCTCGCCGTCGCCATCCAGATCGATGTTTCCGAGGATGGCAAAGCGCGTCCGCTGACCTGGATGCCACAGCGGAGTGTAAACCTTGTCGCCGTTGGCGATCGGGTTCGACAGGTCCTCGTTTAGCACCCGGCACATCGACATGTGGTCGCCCAGGATTTGCGTCACCTCGATGCTCGCCTTCAGTCCGTCTCCTTGGGCAGTGTTCGCTTCCGCGTCATGCACGCTGAAAGTCACAAGCGGGATCAAATGATCCGCGGCGCCGATATTCAGGTAGACGGTCCCTTTCTTATGCGGGTTGACCATCACGACTTCGCCCTGGGCCACTTCGAACTGGGACTTCTGCATGATCTTGATTTTTTCGTTCTTTAGTTCGTTCTGCGTGGCCAGGGTCTTGATTTCGCCTTTGAAGGTTTGCTCTTGCCGGGTGGCCGAGTCAATCGCCTGATTCTTTTCGGCATCCTTCTTCGCTAGTTGGGTGTTCAAGTCCTCGCTAGTGGCATTGATCTTGTGGCGATCCTCTTCGAACTCTCCCCGCTGTTTGACGGTCAGATTCGCTTGCTCGTCGGCGCGATCCTGGTGCTTCTTGATCTGCAAGTCGCGTTCTTCCTCGCGGCGCGTGAGCTGATCTTGCAATTGCTTGAAGTTGTTCTGCGATTCCGTGCTCGAGGCGAACAGTTCCTGGTTAGTCTGCCAGATCGATTCGAGCGCGTCGCGGTAATGCTGTTTTTCCGGCGGCAGCGTCGCGGCGAACTGCGCCATGTCGGCCTCGAACGTCTTCTTCACCGTTAGCGCCGCCTTCTCGTCAGCCTCGGTCGCGCCGACGATCGTCTTCGGATCAACCCCCAGCATCTCCTTCAGCAGCGTGATCTCTTTCTGCATATCTTGCGCGCGGGCCGTGTCATCGCGGGCCGTGTCCTTCAGCTTCGTGGCTTCAGCGCGAGCCTCCTGAAAGCTGCGCACGTACATGAACGTGACCACCGCTAGAATGATGGTGAGCATCACGAACACGATCAGGGCGATCTGCAGTCCCTGGTTTTCCGCACGTGCCATACACGATCCTCCGCGGCGCGATTCAACAAGCGCCGCCGGCTACAGTGACTCAGTTGGCTATGACGATCTTCATTCGCGTGAGGCGACTTTATTGCTGACGATTCCGTGATGGATCCGCAGTCGGCCCGAGCGCAGACCAAGCAGGGCGCAGCACCGCCGCGATCACTCGGACAGGTTAAACGGACGAACGGATGCCACCGTTGGGAAAGGCCAGGCCGGCGATAACTTGCAGCTACCACAGACCTTCCTTCGAGTGTAAGCAGCCGCGCGGCGGGTGTCAAAAAATGCGAAACCGCCGACCTGTGTCCGGAAACCGGGGACGGTCTTCTTCCTCTTTTTGGATTGTGCGCTAACGATTTGCAGCTCATGTCCCGTTGTGCTCCCGGCAATGGTCTGGCGGACTCTGAGCGCCGGGCAGCCGCCACTAAATCCGAATATCCGCCGTGTGCGTACTGCCAGGGGGCCGCCGCGGGCGAAACAAAGACGGCAGACGTTCTCGGGCCAACCATTTATGCGCACCGCATTCGCGATCCTGGCCCTTGTCATGGCGGGTTGGTTGCTGCGGCCGGGGACGACCCGCGCCGCCGATGATCCGGGAGATTTAATCCCGTCGATCGAACAGTCGCTGGGCTCGGCGGGCAAGTTTTACCGGGAAAAAAATTACGAAGACGCAGCCGCGGCACTCGCCGAGGCGAAATCAATGCTCGAAACGCTTCAGGCCGGGAACGTGCCCGACGCCCTCCGCCCGCAGGTGGAAAAGCTCGAAAAGCGCCTGGTGTCGGCCGAGCGGCTGGTCGCGAAGCTAAAGCCATCGTCCGGCAAGGCCGCCGCTGCGACGAAGAAAAAAGTATCAGCCGCCTCGACGTCGCGCTCGGCGGCCAAGGCCAAGAAATCGGCGAAAGCGAAACCGACGAGCGTCGCCGCGCCTCCGGCACTCGGTTTCACCGCCGACGTGGCGCCGATCCTGATCGCGCATTGCGGCAACTGCCACATTCGCAACGTCCGGGGCAACCTGAGCATGGCCACGTTTGCGAATCTCGCTAAGGGAAATCACAACGGTCCGGTCATCACGGCCGGGGCCAGCCAGGCAAGTCCGCTCGTCGAGGTCGTGTTCTCGGGACGCATGCCTCCGGGCGGAGGTCAGATCAGTGCTGACGAACTGGCCGTGATTTCGCTGTGGATCGATGCCGGCGCGCGATTCGATGGCGGTGACCCTACTGCTCCCTTGGGTACGCCGGCGCCCATGAAGGGGCGCGAGGGGCCGGCGGCGGGCAACAGGCCACTGAGCGTGCAGTTTCTTCGCGATCTTGCCCCAGCGCTTGTGACGAACTGCCTGGATTGCCATACCGGCGAAAAGGCGGCCGGCGAACTACGGCTGGACACATTTGCCGCACTGGCCAGCGGCGGTGCATCGGGCAGGGCGATCCAGCCGGGCAACGCGCGCGACAGCCTGCTTGTCAAACGACTGCGCGGCCTCAACGGCGACCGCATGCCCAAGGACAAGCCGGCGCTTCCGTCCGAGACGATCGAACGCTTCGAGTCGTGGATCGCCAGCGGTGCGAAATTCGACGGGCCGGACGAGACAATGTCGCTGAAGAAGGCCGTCGAGAAGTCGGAACTCGCGCAGATGTCTCACGCGGAACTGACCACGAAGCGCACCGCGCGGGCTGACGCGATCTGGTCGCAGGCATTTCCCAACACCAGCGCCGCGCAACTGCAGACGGCCAACTTCATCTTGCGAGGGAACGTTTCGGCAAGCCGGCTCGAAACCGTGGCGAAGCTGGCCGAAGCCGAGCGTACGAAGATCGTCAAACTGCTGAAGCTGGCCGACGACGCACCGTTAGTGAAGGGGTCTTTGCCGGTGTTTGTGTTCAAGCAATCGGCCGACTATGGCGAGTTCGTACGCGTGGTTGAATCGCGCGAGGCGCCTGCCGATACCCTCGGCCACGCGCTCGCTAAAGAGGCAGATTTATATTCCTGCCTGGTCGTTTCGTCCGCCGGGGATGAACTACCGGCGCTCGTGGCCGAGCAAGTTGCGGCAGGCTTTCTATGCGCGCTCGGCGACGTGCCTCCCTGGTTTGCGACCGGCGCGGGGCGCACCATTGCCGCGCGCGTCGAGCCAAAAAACGCGATGCTCAAAAAATGGGAAGCGGAAATCCAGAAGCTGTCGGCGCCGGCAAACGCCGAGGCGCTCACGTCCGCCACCATGATCGATACCGACACGGCCGCTCGAAGCTACTTGTTTGTCCGCAGCTTGACGAAGAAGCTGCCGCAGTTTCAATCGCTCGTCGGTGCGCTCGGTCAAGGGCAGGATTTCGATCAGTCGCTCGCAAGCGTCTATCGCCATGACGCAAGCGAGCTCGTCGAACTCTGGCTGCGCAGCAAACCATTCGGACGGTAAGCGCCGGCCGCATTCGCGGCACTTCGATCGCGCGGCCCTGATCGCGTTATGTTGTCTACGGTTCGATCGGTACGACGCGCGGTTTGATCTTCTCGCGGTCTTTCTCCAGGGCGTCTTCCAGTCCCTGGGCGTCATCACGTTCGATTGCCGTCGCGCGCTGCAGTAGTTGCAATTGCTTTTCCAACTCGGCGACGCGCTGTTCGAGCCGGCGGATATTGGCGCGCGCTTCGTCGATCGTGCTGTTCAACGAAGCCAAGGGACGCGTGCCACCGCGACGTTCGGCTGGTTCCGAATCCAACTCGGCGGGGCGCGGCGGCTGCGGCTGTGAAACCTTCGAAACGCGCGGCACCGGTGCAGTCGAGGCAGGCAAGGTTGCGGGCGACGATGTTACGGTTGCTGACGTAGCGGCCTCGGGCAGAATTTGGCGCTCGACTTCCTGTCCCGCTTCATTGAGCGAGAACGAAAGCGGCCTGCCGACCTGGGCACGGCTGAGAGCGTGGGCCGCTTCGTCCGGCGAATCGGTCGGCTGGCCATTGATAGAAAGAATGACGGCGTCGACCGGAATGCCAGACTTTTCGGCCGCTGAGTTTCTCGTGACCCGCGTAACCCGCACGCCGCGTTGGGGAGGCACATTCAAAGCGCGTCGCGACGGCTCACTGAGCATCTCGACGCGAATTCCCAACGGAGCCGGCCGGCCTGTTACCGAAGGGATGGTTGCCGAAGGAACGGTCTCGGCCGGGCCCAGCCGCATTTGCGGAACAGTCGCCGTGTCCGCTTGCCGTCGGCCCAGCACGACTTCGATCGATCGGGGTTCGTTATCCCGCAGCAGATCGAACGTGACGTGCGTTCCCGCCGACATGCTGGCAAACCGCTTGGCGAAATCATCAACCGACCGAACAGGGCCCCCCTGGACCGCGCTGATCAGATCGCCGGGCCTTAATCCTCCGACATCGGCCGGACCACCGGGAACGACCTCGACGATGCGGATCCCGTCGCCGGAAGGGCCTTCATCGGCCTTGATGCCCAGGTAACCCGATTGCTGCGGCGAGACGGATGGCGGAGGGACTGCCAACAACTCTGGTCCGCCGGATGGTGATCCACGAAGTTGCGACTCGGCTTCGTCGAGCGCTCCCTGCGCGGTTGCGAATCCGGCGCAGGCTTGCAAGAGCGAAGTGGCCAGCACAAACATCGATAGCCGCATGGCAAGTTCCTCCGCACGTCGCGCAATTCGTTGGAGCGCGTTGAAGTCGACTGGACCGCACGGCAGCCCCCTGCGCTTTGCATTATAGGACTTCGGCCGGGCGTCGTGTGAAGCTGACGAAATTGGATGTTTTGGTGAGCACTGACCGGCTCGGCTGAGAACACCGATTGATCCAGCCCAGGTCTGTCCTAACAAGGCGGCGTATAATTCACGGGCAACTTCGACCTGCGGCGCGAAGCATCATGACCACGAAAACTCAGCCGGACTTCGACGTTCTCCGGGCGCCGCCGGCGCTGCGCCGCGAAGCCTTGGAAATGGTGCTGCAGGATGTGCCGGACGGTCGGCGTTCGGAATATATCGACCGGCTGCTGGCTTCGGCCCAGGCCCGGGAACTCGACCTTGATGGTTTGTTGGTCGCCCGGCAGGGGGAAGCGCTGGTCGGCGCGATTTGGGGGTATTTGCAGCCGGGGCGCGTGGCCAGCTTGTGGCCGCCGGTTGTGATGGACTCAGACGGGGACACGGCCTCGGACGCGCTGCTGAGCCATCTGGCGACGTGGTTGGCAAATGGGGGGACTGAGATTGCCCAATCGCTCCTGCCCGTCGATGGCGCTCGCCAAACGGCGCAAATGGTTCGACAGGGCTTCACGCACATGGCGGACCTTCTTTATATGGTTTGCCTGGCAACGTATTTCCCGCACAGCGAGCCAGAATCGCCCTTGGCTTTCGAAGCGGCATCAGCCGCTGCCGACGCGCGCCTGGCTGGCGTTGTCGAGCGGACCTACGAACGAACGCTCGATTGCCCGCAGCTCAATGGCGTTCGTGATGTGCGCGACGTGCTGGCCGGCTATCGCGCGTGCGGCACGTATGACCCGTGCCGCTGGTTTATCGCGCGCCACGGTGAACAAGACGTGGGCTGTCTGTTGCTGACGGATGAACCGGCCGACGATCAGTGGGAAATCGTTTATGCCGGCCTGGTGCCCGCTGCGCGCGGCCACGGTTACGGCCTTTCGATGGCGCGTCACGCGCAGTGGCTGGCGCGCTGCGCAGGCCGGGCGCGATTGGTGTTGGCCGTGGACGCGGCGAATGTTCCGGCTGTCAAGATGTACGAGCGCGCAGGTTTTGTGGTGTGGGATCGACGGCGCGCATTGATACGCATTTTTCCGCGCGGGGGGGCAGCGTCTCTTGCAAGTTGAGCGCGCCATGATGGTGCGGCGATTGGGACAACTTCGCCACCAGATGTCAATGAGGTTTTTTCGCGCGAAACGACGCGCAAGCGCTTCTGCTGTCGTGACCGTGACTTGCGTTCGCGAAAATATTTGGGCGCGCGACATGCGATCGCAATTCGACAATTTTTCCACGGCGCCGTGGCGCGCGTCGAGATTTTTTTCCGCGCGATAATGAGCGCCAGGTTAGCGTTTTTCCCGCACTTCGCGCGTGCCTCGAAAGACCACGACCGAGGCTCGGCAAAAACTCTTTGACAGCAGTACCAGCGTTCGTACAATCGCGCTCTCTCGGGTGACAAGTTCGAGTCTTTAGCGCTGGCCGTTGTTCTGATCCTGACGGAATAAGTAATGGGTGGCGAGACGACCCCTAGGTCTTCTCGCTAGGCTTTTTTCCGTCGGCGCTGGGGGATGACTCTCAAACTACCGTGTCCCGGTCGAGGCCGGGAGCAAATCGACGTCATGACGGCGCGATTTGTGTAGGGCGAGGCCGCGCGCACGGGGAATGCAGGAAGTGACCAAGGACGATACGGAGATCGTATCCGCCGTGCTATTGGCATTGGCGGATAAGGTCGGCAAAGATCGATTCGAGATGTGGTTCGGAGCTAACGCCCGGATTGCGCTCGTGGCGGACACCCTCCGGGTGGCCGTGCCCAACCAGTTCTACCAGGACTGGCTGCGGACGAACTTTCGTCGACACATTGAGGACTCCTGTCAGCAAGTGTTGGGCCGCGATCTGCCGGTTACGTTTCACGTTGACCGCGATCTGAATCGACCACGCGTTGCATCCCTGAGCGCTCCCCCGGCGCCGCCGGGCACCACGACCGAGTCAGGCGTGGTGACTGAGGCGTACGGAGCGGCTGGGCCAAGCGCCCAAACGGCCTGCACGGCGCAACTCGCCGTGGCTTCGCAAGTCGCGACGATCACCTTGCCGGCGGTAAGCAATCGTGCGCCGGTCGAGACGAACTCAACACCGGTCCCAGGCCGACGAAAATTTGCCGACCTGGCATCTTTCGTCAGCGGCACAGGCAACCGGCTGGCCGCCACCAGCGCCGCGGAAGTGGCTGCGTCGTTGGGCAGCGTGTCGCCGCTGGTGATTCACGGTCCGACGGGCGTGGGTAAGACGCATTTGCTGGAAGGGATCTGGACCGCGGCCAAGCGCCGTTATCCGCGGCTGCACGCCGTTTATCTTTCGGCCGAGCAGTTCACGAGCTACTTTCTCGAGGCGCTGCACACGAGCGGCGTGCCGAACTTTCGCAGTAAATATCGTGGCGTCGATCTGCTGCTGATCGATGATTTGCAATTCTTCGCCGGCAAGCGAGCCACGCTGGGCGAGTTGCTGCACACGATCGACGCCCTGACGCGCGAGGGGCGGCAGTTGGTCTTTACCGCCGATCGCTCGCCATCGGCACTCGCGGGTTTGGGGCCGGAGCTGACAGCGCGACTTTCGGCCGGTCTGGTGTGTCGCATCGACACGCCCGATTACGAGACCCGCTTGGGCATCGTTAGGCAGCAGGCCACGCGGCTGGGGATGGAGCTGCCGGAAAAAGTGTTCACATTCCTGGCCGACAATTTCCGCAATCATGCTCGCGAGCTACAGGGTGCGCTGCTAAAGCTGCACGCCACCAGTCGGGCACTCGACCGGCCGATCACGTTGGCATTGGTCGTAACGGCGCTCGCGGATTCGGTCGTCCGTGCGCGGCAGCCGCTAAAGCTTACGGATGTACAGCAGGCGGTGTGCGAAGTATTCGGGATCGAACCCGAGAAGCTTTGCTCGGCCCGCCGCACGAGCGCCATCGCCCATCCGCGGATGCTGGCCATGTGGCTGGCGCGGAAGCACACCCGCGCGGCCCTGGCCGAGATCGGCGAGTTCTTCGGCAATCGCAGCCACAGCACCGTGTTATCGGCAAACAAAAAAGTCGGCGAGTGGATGAACGATCCGCAGTCATGCATGCTGGCCGATCACACACTGACGCTGGCCGAAGCGGTGCGGAAGGTCGAAGAGCGGCTGCGCGTGGGGTGACGGGCACCAGTTGTGGTGCAGCCGTCCCGGCTGCAAGAGCCCGAAACGCGTTGCGGAGCGCCGTCCCGGCTGCACAGTTCGCTAGATGATCTAGCGGGCGTTGTTTCCGTCGCTGCCATCGATCAGGCGGCGAATATGCGCCAGGCTCTTCTGTGCCGCCGCGTCGAGATTTGCTTCGCTGCCGCCACCGCGCAGGGGCGAGCACATTTCATAGGCCACGTAGCCCTGAAATCCTCCCGCGCGCAGCCCGGCGAAGAAGACCGGCAGATCCAAAAAACCCTCGCCCAGCGGCACGGCGCGCAGCGCCGGCGGTTCGAGACGCCGGTAATTAATGATCGCTGGGTCGTAGGCGAATCGTTCGACGCGCACGTAATCGGCCAGTGTAGTTTGCACCATCCGCGGGGCAAGTCGCTCAGCCGACTGACGCAGGTCACCGTCGGTCAGCGCCACCGACCACGGATCGAACATCGCCTTCAGATGCGGATGATCGACTTCATCGAGCAGTTCTTCGTAGGCTTCAACCGTGATGCCGACATCGTGATGGTTTTGCAGTCCGAGCGTTACCCCTTCCTCGGCCGCGCGGTCGGCCGCTTCGCGCAGCCCCTCGATGCACTTGCGCCAATCAGCTTGGAACGATTCCGCGTTGGGCGAGTAACCACTGAAGACGCGCACGATCTTCGCCCCCAGCGCCGCAGCCACGCGGGCAAGTTCGCCGACATACGCGACCTGCATTTCCACGTGGGGGATGTCAGGGGTCGAACGGCCGGCCGTGAAGTCGGTATAGCCGGCGATCGTGGCAATTTCGAGGTTCAAGCGGTCCGCTTCCGCGCGAATCGCATCGAGCTGCACGCGATCTCGATAGTCGAGCGGCGAAAGATGCGGGCGTTTGCCGCCCAACTCGACGGCCTGATAGCCCAGCGCCGCCGCCTTGCGCAAAAAAGAAATGACATCCAGCTTGTGCTGCCCCCAATAGCCGGCGTAACTGACCGAGAAGAGCGTGGGAATCAACGGGCTGGCACTCCGCAGAGCAAGATTGTCAATCGAACCTGGGCAGATCGAAAGAACAATCTAAGCCACGAAGTAGGCCGGTGCCAACTTTCCGGCGACATGCCGTAGATGCACTGCCAGGTGAGAGGATCTGTGCCTCATCTTCTGTAGCTGGCCTCTGTGAGGCCGGGGTTTCACAGCGTCGCTACGGGGTCGCAGTCCCCAGCTACAGAGTTCGCTCTAGGAAAAAGTTGCCGCGATGCTGGTTGCGACGATTGAGGGCGCGCACCGCGATCGCTGCGGGCTGCGAGTCTGGCAAGGGGCCATACGCAAGCCAGCCGATGGCCCCCAGCGAGCAGAGTGAAACAGGGGCCGTCATTTGTGTAAGTGCGCGAAACAGCGCGAAGACGACACACGATTCGCAAAAATGCAAAATTTCGCACTAACCTGTTTCGGGGCCCGCATACCGCCAGATATGATTGGGGATCGCGCTCCCCGCCCAGAATGTTTCGCTTGCATCTTGGACAGGCCCCCGTCGCGCGATCGCCGTGGACTTTCACTTCTATGCGTACTGACCGCACGACTCAACTTCAGCGCTGTATCGATCGCTTGCGCGCCGGCGACACTAAAGCCCGCGAGGAGCTGATCGTGGGGGCCTGCGGTCGTTTGCGAATTCTGGCGCATCACATGCTGCGTGGTGATCGGGTGCGTCGCTGGGAACAGACCGACGACGTGTTACAGCAATCGCTCGTGACATTACATCGCACGCTGGCCAACATTCAGCCCGCCACGGTGCGCGACTTTCTTGGTTTGGCGGCGTTACACATTCGTCGCACACTGGCGCAATTGGCGCGGCATTACTTCCGTCCCAACGGCCAAGGAGCGAATCACGCCAGCAACGGCCCCGGCGACACCGAACATGGACAGGCGTTCGACACGCCTTCGGCCGAGGGAACGCCCGCAGAACGCTTGGAGCAGGCCGAACGTTGGAATCGCCTGCACGCAGAAATCGAACGTCTGGCGGACGACGAGCGCGAAGTGATCGAGCTCCTCTGGTTCCATGATCTGACGCAAGTCGAGGCCGCCGAGATCGCGGGGGTCTCGGAGCGCACGGTGCAGCGCCGCTGGGTGCAAGCACGCTTAAAACTTCATGCCGCTTTGAAACGAGAGATCGTCGGCGACTAATCGCCGCACAAAGCCAGGAAACAACCGTCGATGGCCAACGCCGATTTGTTGATTGATATTCTGTCGGACTTGGAGCAGCGGAGCGCGCTCGACACGCAATCGTCGATCGACGAGCTCTTGGCCAGTGACAGCGAATTGCAAGCGCAATTGGCACGCGACCCAGAACTCGCCAGCGAAGTGCGTCGCGCCTTGGCCGCGCTACGGGATCTGGACAGCTATCTCGGGCGGCATGCCGCCGCAGACAAGCAAGCCTTGCCCACGATACCCGGCTATACGATCGAGTCGGAGCTCGGCTTCGGCGGGATGGGCACGGTCTACAAAGCGCAACAAGAGAGCCTGAAGCGGACGGTGGCCGTCAAGGTCATCTGGAAGCATGGCCTGCGTTCGCATCTGTACGACAAGCGCGTGCGCGCAGAAGCCGAGATGGTCGCCCGGCTCGAACATCCGCACATCGTGCAAATCTACGAAACAGGCGAAACGCCGACGGCCCACTTCCTGGTGCTCGAATACCTGAGCGCCGGCAACCTCGCCGACCGGCTGGATGGTCGCCCTCAGCCGGAGCGCTTCAGCGCGGAAATCGTGTACACGATCGCGCGCACGGTGGAATATGCGCACAGCCGCGGGATCATTCATCGCGACTTGAAGCCCTCGAACATTCTACAAGCCACGGACGGCTCGCTAAAGATCGCCGACTTCGGCCTGGCCAAGATGCAGGATGTCGACTCGAACCTGACCGCGTCGGGCGAGGCGCTGGGGACACCCGGCTATATGGCCCCGGAGCAAACGCGCGGAAAGTATTCAGAACGCACGGACGTTTATTCTCTAGGAGCGATCCTTTACGAGTTACTCACGGGCCGCCCTCCGTTCTCGGGCGAAACCGCGGCCGAAACGCTCGTGCAAGTACAAACCAACGAGCCGATCGCGCCACGCTTGATTCGCAGCAGGCTGTCGCCGGACCTGGAAGCGATTTGTTTAAAATGCTTGGAGAAGGATCCCGCACGGCGTTACGCCTCGGCACATGAACTGGCGGATGATCTAGATCGCTTCACAGCGGGCAGGCCGACCATCGCGCGCCTCATGTCGAGCCCGCAAAAGCTAGTGCGATTGGCACAGCGCCAGCCGCTGGCCGCGGGCCTGATTGCCGGCATTCTCTTACTGTTATTGGCTGTGACTGCGATCTCGACGGTTTCCGCGATATGGATTAACCGCGCCCGGCGCGAGGCCGAGAATATCGCCCAGCGCGAGAGTGAAGCCCGCGCCGAGGCGAACGAACTACGGTTGCAGGCTGAGCAGCACGTACGCGACCTAGAGGTGCGCGACCGCAGGTTGCGACGCGAGGTCTACACCGCCAATATCCAGCGCGCTTTCGAATTAAACAGCCTCAGCGACTGGAACGCCGCGAGGTCGATCGTTCGCGAATTTCCACCGGAAAACGAAGATGACGTTCGTGGCTTCGAGTGGTATTTCTTGAAGCACGAATTGAGTCGGCCGGGCGAGACGGAATTAAATCCGCCAGGTGGACCTTGTTTCTATGTTTGCTATTCACCTGACGGTCGCTTGATTCTGGCAGGAACAGAGCAGGGCTTTGTCACGATCTGGGATGCGGTGACGTTAGTCCAGGTCCATTGCTGGAAAGCTCATGACAGCTGCGTAAATATGATTTGCTTTTCTCCCGACGGTCAATTGATTGTCACGACGAGTTGCGACAAGACCGCGCGGTTTTGGCATGCCTCGGATTGGCAGCCGGCCGGCGAGCCGATGCGGCGCGAACAGCCGATATTCCGCTGCGCATTTACGCCCGACGGCAATCGCTTGATCACGACCACAGATATTCGGAAGTCGCCGCGCGGGACTGTGCCCGAAATCACAGTCTGGGACGTCAGCACCCGTTCCCCCGTAACCAGCCGTACCGCATTGCCAGGCCATATCATCGATATGGAACTCGGCCTGGAAGGGCAGCGAATCGTAACGATGAACATTAATAGCCATATCCAGGAATGGAGCCTCGAGGGAAGCACTCTTACGGAAGTGCAGCACAATCTGCTGCCGGATCCTGACCACGGCGGGTTCGCTGCTTTGGCGATGGCGCCGGATCAAAGAACGATCATTTATAGTTCGGTGCCAAACCGAGTCGAAATCGCCGACCTTATAACGCATAAGACCAGGCACTGGCCGGGCGTGAATGTCATCGCGCACTGCCTTAATGTGTCTCCAGACGGTCGCTATGTGGCAGTGGGTGATAGGGGGGCAAATGCATGGATTCGACAAATGGAAGACGGCTCGCTTATCGAGACGCTGCGAAACGTCGGCAATACTCATGCATTATGTTTTTCGCCAGATTGCAAGCGATTGGTTGCCGCGACGCAACAGGGCAGGGTACTTGTTAATACACTCGACCATCCTGCCCGGTCAGGGCGCAAATTTCCCGTGCGAAATGCCATTGGTTGGCAGACGAAAGATTTCCGAGGCGACGCCCGACTGAATGCCGCCGGCACGCGTCTCTGGCACAAGGGCCCTCAAGGGCTTGTCGCGGACGAGCCCGCAACGGGCCTCGTTCTGAAGATGTTCGAGAATTGCGTGCCAGGCAAAATCCAAGACTGGGAAATCTCACCCGACGAGCTTTCGGCCGTTGTCACGATTGAAGGCACGGCGCAGAATCATTACTTCTTACTCCGCCGCGAGCCAGACAGCGAGCAGGAACGGATCGTCGCCGAGTTCGACAGCCAGTTAACGCCTCGCTTTAACGCCCGTTCGTCGTGCATCGCGGCGTACGTGACGGGAAAGCTTTCCATGCGCGACGCAACGGACGGCAGCGAGCTTCGCACTTACTCGCTCCTCGACAAGACGACCTCGCCACCGCAAGAGTATCGTGGGCGGCTGCGATGGTTCGACGGCGGGAATGAAATGCTCGTGCCACTGGTTCCGAACGCCATGAGGTGCGACCTCAGCACCGGCGAGTGGGCCAAGCTCGGCCCGCTGCAAGTCCGCGCCGATATCGCGGAGAGCGGAACATGGCTGGTCGATTCGGACGCTAATCGGCGCGTTGTCGTGCGCGATGGCGTCACCGGCACGGCCATTAGCGATCTCGGCGTACTGGGAAGCTTTCCCGATTTATCGCCCGATGGCCAACGGATTGTGTTCGTAGCTAACCGAACAGTCCGCATCTTAGACATTGAAACCGGAAAAGAAGTCTTTACTTTCATCGCCGACGAAGACCTTTATTGTGCGAAGTTTTCTGGCGACGGCCTGCGCCTCGTTTTGATTGGCCTCGCGGACGTAGGCGGCAACGCGAAGACTTGGACGTTGTTCGCCGATTCTCCGGATGACTCGAATGTCTCTGCAGAATAACTCCCGCTGCTGACTCGCCTTTCTGATTCGCGTAGACTGCTCTCATGTTCGACCGCACACGCATCATCGATCTCAGCGTGCCCCTAGCGCATCAAGCAGCCAGTGAACCGCTGCCGGCTGCGATTCGATATATCGATCACGCCGGTGAGGGGCTCGCGCAGATGCGGCAGTTCTTCGGCGTCAAGCCCGAGGATCTGGTTTACTCGCACGGCCAGGGGTGGGCGATCGAAGAGATCACCGCCATCACGCACACCGGCACGCACGTCGATGCGCCCTACCATTACGGCGCGACGAGCGAAGGCAAACCGGCGCGGACCATCGACCAGGTACCGCTCGATTGGTGCTTCGCGCCCGGCGTCGTGATCGACGTGCGGGCGATCCCGGCCGGCGCCGAGATCACGATTGCCCACCTCGAGCAGCAACTG